>JAZSOY010000134.1:0-13638 GCA_045537155.1 Acutalibacteraceae bacterium | reverse complement strand
ACGGTTAAAATGTGCCATCCACGCTTTCACGGCGATGGATGCCACCAAAATCCCCACCACCAGCGGGGAAACATCCGCCGGTTCCGGATTCCGAATTTTATCTATTGCCGAGCCGGCCAGTTCAACGCCAGCCAACATAATCAGCGCGGCCACACACATGGATGACAGATATTCTATCCGCCCGTGACCGAACGGGTGTTCTTTATCCGGCGGCGCGGACGACAAGTGAAAACCAAACAACGTCACAATGGACGAAGCGGCATCCGATAAATTGTTAAACGCATCGGCAATGATAGCCACACTTCCGGACAACAGTCCGGCTATCAATTTACCGAGAAACAACAGGACATTTGCCACAACACCGACGGCACCTACCATTTTACCGTAAGCCGCACGCACCGTCGGGTGGGTTGTGTGCTCCGCATCACGCACGAACCACCGCACCAAACACTTAATCAGCATGGGATACCGCCTCCCCAAACAATTCCACTCCGGTTTCACGGCGTATCCCCTCCGCCACAAACCGAAAATACGCATCCCCATAATGGTGAAACCGCCGGTCTTTGACCATCGCTTTCAACTGCTCACCGGTTGTCCACCGCACCTGCGATACTTCCTCTTTTTGCAATTTCATTTCCGTCACCGCAATATCACGCTGAATGAGATAGACGTCACACAACGAGTTGCGACGCACCAATCGTCCCAACGGCACAAATGCTTCCGACGGCAACCGGATTCCCAATTCCTCTGCCAATTCCCGACGAGCCGCATCGATGCTGGTTTCACCCGCTATCGCCGAACCACTGGTAATGGCCCACACGTTGGGCATCATACGTTGACGCGCGGAACGCCGCTGAATCAGCATCCGTCCGGCAGAATTGACTGCCCAAATATGTACAACCAAATGGTGTTCCCCGGCGTGAAACCGCGCGCCGCGTTTAATGGTTCTGCCCATCGAATGACCGTCACGGTCATACAAATCCCATTTTTCCATACTCGCTCCTTAGACCTATCCGTTTTTTGAAGGCCTTAACACTCTCTCATTATATATGATACCTTTTTTTGCCAGAAAAGTCTAGACCTTTTTCTTGACACCGTGTATTTCTTTGCGTACAATAAAAGCGAAACGGAGGCACAGACGATGGGGACTATGCGGTTGGACGCGCTGACTCAACAACAATTCGGATTATCTCCCGAAGAAGCAACCGGACTGATTATGGCCGGACGCATTTGGATGGGACACGTGCCGGCAGACAAGCCGGGTATGATCATTTCAGACGATACGAAGCTGACTTTGTTGGAAAAAAACAAACAATACGCCAGCCGTTCGGGGTATAAGTTGGCCAAAGCCTTGACGGTGTTTTCGCAAGATGTCACCGGCCTTACCGTGTGCGATATCGGTGCCAGCAACGGCGGATTTACGGATTGTTTGTTGCAAAACGGCGCGGCACACGTGTTTGCCGTGGACGTTGCGTACGGTATTTTGGCGTGGGAATTGCGGAACGATGAACGTGTCACCGTGATGGAGCGCACCAATGCGCGACACCTCACTGCGGAACAATTAGGAACATTGTGCGATATGGTGACGGTAGACGTATCGTTTATCTCCCTGCGAAAGATATATCCCGCCATTCGGCAGATTTTGAAGCCGGAAGGCCGGTGTATCTGTCTTATCAAGCCACAATTCGAAGCACTCCCCCGCCAACTCGGTAAAAACGGCGTGTTGAAAAATCCCGACGACCTACCACCGCTGTTGAACACCTTGTTTGACGCCGCCGAGGAACAAGGGTTATTTTTACAACAACTTACCGTTTCTCCCATTCACGGCACCAACGGCAACGTAGAGTATTTGGCATGTTTTACCGGTGACAAACCGTTGTCCGACGAGAAACGGGAACTGCAACTACATACCGCCTTGTCGGAGCAACCGGATGACGGGCGATAAAAAACTGCCGCATCTCCGTAAGAGATGCGGCAGTTTTGTGTTTTGGTTTAGTCGTCAACGGCGCAGATGACGGTTAAATCCGGATGCAGTTGTAACAACGAAGCCGGTACTTCCGGCGTGATGGGGCCGTACAACGCTTTCATCAAGATGTCTTTTTTGCCGGCGCCGTTGGCCATTAACAACACCTTGCGCGCTTTCATAATACCGCCCATACCCATGGTAATGGCTTGACGCGGCACATCGTCGGCCGACGCGAAGAACCGTGCGTTTGCCTCAATGGTGCTGGGGTCTAATTCGACCATATGCGTTGCTTTCACGAACGCGGGAGACGGCTCATTGAAACCGATATGGCCGTCGTAACCGATGCCCAGCACCTGGATGTCGGTGCCGCCCATTTCATCAATCAAGGCATCGTAACGTGCACCCTCCGCCTCGAAATCAGCGGCTTTACCGTCCGGCACATTGGTGTTGGCCTTATCGATGTTGACGCGGTCAAACAGATAGTGGTTCATAAAATAACGGTAACTCTGGTCGTCACTCTCATCCAAACCGCAGTACTCGTCCAAATTCACCGAACGCACCTGTGAAAAATCCAGTTTGTCTTCCTCATACCATTTCACCAGTTGGTCATACATACCAATGGGCGTCGAGCCGGTTGCCAAACCCAGTACACAGTTCGGGCGCATAACGATTTGCGCCGCGAGCAGTTTAGCGGCTTCGTAACTCATTTCCTCATAGTTCTTTGTGCGAATGATTGTCATACGGGTAGCCTTCTTTCCGATAATTTCATTCCGATACTATTATACCTCAAATATTTGTAAATTTCTTTGTACAAATAGGCAACTTTTTGCATTTTTCGTTCATTCTTTCACGTTTAGGCGGGTAACCAGTGTCGTATCGGGTGTTACATACACGGTGCGATACTGTTCGTAAATCACCATACCCGGTTTCGCCCCTGCCGGTTTTTTGACATGCCGAATCTGCGTGTAGTCCACCGGCACTTGCGACGATGACGCCGCGCGTGAATGAGTGGCTGCCAGAATTGCCGCTTGCCGCAAGGTGGATTCGGGGGGTTCGATTCCCTCTGTCAGTATCACGGTATGCGAGCCGGGAATGTTTTTGGTATGAAACCACCAATCGTTACCGCGCGCCGTATGTAACGTCAAGCGGTCATTTTGTACGTTGTTTCGCCCCACCAAAATGGTAAATCCGTCGTCGGAGCGGAACATCAGCGGACGTGTCGGGGCAGTACGTTGTTTTTCGCGCTTGGCACGCAGATAACCGCCGTGTTCTAACTCCTGACGCAATTCTGCCAACTCTCGTGAGTCGTTAGCGCGTGTCAGCGCATCGGACACCGTTTCGAGATACCGTAGTTCCTCTTCCCCCAACGCGATTTGTTGTTGCAACACCTCTTCGGCGGTCTTGGCCTTGTGATACTCTTTATAATACTTTTGTGCGTTACGCGCTGCCGAAAGTGAGGGCTCCAACGGAATGGTCAGTAACGCACATTGCTCGTCGTAGTAGTTTGGCAACGTCACCGAGGACGCGCCTTTGGGAATCGCGTGTAGGTTGGCATTCAGTAATTCCGCGTACAACCGTTTTTGTCCGCGTTCACCCGAAGCCGCCAACTCGCGACGTTGGTTGGCTAATTTACGGTGCAAGCGCTCGGTCGCAGTGGTGAGCACGCGCGTAATATCCTGTGCGGTACGGCGTTTGCGCTCTGCTGCGTCTTTTTCGGCATAAAACGCATCCAGCAACGTCGAGAACGACGATTCCTCACGGCCGGTTGCATCCAACCCATATTGTGTGATGGGTAAAAAACTAAATTCTAACGGTGAGCCATCGGGGCGGTACAGTAAGTAGGGCGTACGGTGTCCGTTCGGTGCTAACGCGCCGTGTATCCGTTCCAGTGCGGTTTCCAACCGCGTACGCCGTTCTGCCGACGACAGTTCCCCTTCGCGGTCGCCGCGATAAACGGCGTATGCTACTTCCCGACAAATCAGCGGAGAAAAGCCTTGCACACACGTTTGCAACGCGCGGTCCAGCGGCAAACCACAGGCATCCACCGCATCGGCCAGTTCCGACACGGTACACAACCACCCATCGCGTCGCGATGCGTCTGACGGAGGCGGTTCATATCGCACGCCGGGCAAAATCGGGCGCGTCGGCGACATCGACAAATCGACGCGTTTGACGGCGTCAACGACACGTTGGTCTTCCCCAATCAAAATGAGATTGCTGTGCCGTCCCATCAATTCGGCCGCTATCGTTAAGCGTACCGTGTCGCCCAGTTCGTTGAGGGCTTCAAAATCAAAATATAGTACCCGTTCCAACCCATATTGTCGGATATCCCGCAACCACGCACCGGTTAAATGCTTGCGCAACAACATACACAAGGATGGCGGTGTAGCCGGATTTTCGGGTGCCGTTTTCAGCAGTTGTACGCGTGGCGAATGGACACGCGCCGACATATACAATTTTTCCGTTCCGCCTCGCCCACGCATTGCGAACAGCAATTCTTCACGCGACGGTTGGTGGATTTTATCCACGCGAAAACCCTGCAGGTGTTCCCACAGTTCTTCGCGCAAGCAAAACAAAAACGCGCCGTCCAGTGCCATCGTGTCAGTCCTTTATTGTTTGATACGGCGCTTCACCGCGATGTAATATCACAGAAAGCGTCGGAAATGCCGTTGTCAACCACGCCGTCAAACGGTCCGTCACCGGCACTTCGGTCGCATAATGACCGCCGTCGGCCATCGTTTTGGTCGACGGTACTTCCAACCACGTATGATGTTTGACCTCACCGGTCAATGCGGCATCGGCTTCCGCCAACAACGGCAGCACGCGCTCACCGGCACCACCACCGCATAGTGCCACGGTTGACACCACGTCCGTACCGGCTTTCAAGCGCACCGAGGTGTGCAACACATCGGCTACCAGACAGCCAAACGCCTCCGCGGTCATCGGTTGCGGCAACGTGCCGATACGACACATTTCATCCGGACCGCGATGCACATTCGTGAGCCCGAGTAACACCGCCAGACAATCGTTGACGCCATCCGTCGCACGGTCCAAATTGGTATGCGCGCAAATCGCCGCTACGCCGTGTTGTGCCAGACGATACGGAATGCTGTCTGCCATCAGCGCACGCAACGGTTCAAATATCACCGGATGGTGGCTGACTATCAGTTGTGCACCGGCGGCAAGTGCCGCGTCCACCGCCGCGTGAGTGATATCCAAGGTCACCAACACCGTGTCCACTTCACCGTCCGGTGCGCCGACCAACAAACCGCAGTTATCGTACGGTTCGGCGGCTTCAAACGGTGCTTTTTCTTGTAATAACGCAAAAATATCGGCAATTTTCATTTATGTTTCCTCCCACGGATTCCATTCTCCACAGCGATAGCGGCGAATCTGTTGCAGACACACCGCTTGCGCCTCGGTCGGGTGTGCTTGTTGCTGACGCCGTAACCGTGATTCCAACGCACGCAAATATCCCTCTCCCTCCGGCAGGGGGATACGCCCGACATAACAGCGTGCTTCCTCTGCCGGCAGAATGTCACCGGTGTACTCGGCACACAAGACCGTATACCAATGTTTGCCGGCAAAGGTTACCTGCTCACACCGTAATGTAAAGCCATGCGTGAACAGATAGGCGCGTAATTTTTCGGCACGTGTCATCGGCTGCAAAATCAACCGATATGACGGGGATTTCACCCACGGCGCGGCTTCCAAAATCTCGGCAATGGTTTCGCCGCCCATGCCGGCAATCAAAATATCGTCGACTTCGTCGGCGCGTATGGTATGTAACCCATCCCCTAACCGCACGGCAATGACCGTTTCCAAACCGGCTTGCCGAATGTTGCGGCGCGCATTGTCTGCCGGCCCCGGCCGCACATCCGACGCAATGGCCGAGAGACATCGCCCTTCTTGCACCAGGGTGATAGGTACGTGCGCATGGTCGGTCCCGATATCCGCCAGACGACTGCCCGACCGCACCATATTTGCGGCCATTCGTAAGCGTGCATCCAACATACTGTCACCTACAAGAAAGCGGCTCGCATTGCGAACCGCCTTGCTTTCCTTACTTGCTCAAATGCCGGTTGATTTTTTCAACCAGCGCGTCAACGTCCACACCGTGTACGGCGCACGCCTGTTCCAGTGTTTCACCGCGTGCCGAGGGACATCCCAAGCAATGCATACCCATCTCCAAAAAATACGGAGCCGTGGTACGGTCCATATCCAAAATATCACCAATCACGGTTTCTTTGGTAATTTCCATATCCAACATCCTTTCGTTGTTCTATTATTGTTATTGTACCATAGTTTTCTCGATTTGCAATCATAAATTCATATTTCCTGTTAATTGCATCACAACCGACAGTGCCACCAACGGTGCCGTTTCACACCGCAAAATACGTTTTCCTAACGTGGCGATATGCGCCCCCGACTCACACAACTGTTGGATTTCTTTGGCTTCAAATCCGCCTTCCGGCCCGACCACGAGCGAAATCTGCCGTGTCTGTGTGTTCACCAAGGTATCCAGTGGTTGTCCGCCTCCCTCGTAGAACACGACCGTGTTTTCTTGTGAGATTGCCGTTACCGCTTGTGAGAACGGTATCGGTTCTGCCACCTGTGGCACGATACCGCGGCCACTTTGTTCAGCGGCAGAAGCAGCGATTTTCTGCCAGCGCGCTTGCTTTTTGGCACCCTCTGCCGCCCCCAAACGCACGATACTGCGTGCCATCGCTACCGGTACGATGCGTGTCACACCAATTTCAACGCTTTTTTGAACAATCCAGTCCATTTTCTCACTTTTCGGCAGTCCTTGATACAGCGTTACTGCCGTATTCGGTTCGCTTGCCGAGGGTGCGCGGTACAACACCTGTGCCTGTACCTCACCGTTGTCTATCGCCGTGATGCGGCACACATAGTCCGTGCCGGCACCATCACACAACGTCAAATTTTCACCCACACCCATACGTAAGACACGCGCAATGTGATGGGCATCCTGACCAGTAAGTCGTATCGTATCCCCATCAAACGGCGCAATAAAAAACCGCGACATCGTGTCAACCCTTTCTGCAAATAAAGCAACACCAACCGCCGTGTGTGCGGCGTTCTGCTATGCGCCAACCGGCTGCAACCAAACCGGATTCAACCTCATCCCCGCGTTCCTCAATGATACCCGACACAATATACACACCGTTATCCCGCAAAAACGCCGAAATCTGCGGTGACAAGGTCAAAATGGCATCTGCCACAATGTTGGCAAGCACGATGTCATACTGTCCTTGGATTTTCTCCACCAAATTACCCAGCAAGATACGGTAGCGCGGTTCGGTAAACCCATTGATTTCACCGTTTTCACGTGCCATTTTCACTGCCAGCGCGTCAATATCCACACCCACCGCTGTGTCGGCACCGAGTAACAAGCTCGCAATGGACAAAATACCACTACCGCAACCGACATCCAACACCGCGGCCGTGGAAGTGATATACGGTTCTACCGCCTCCAGCACCATCCGTGTGGTATCGTGACCGCCCGTGCCGAATGCCATACCGGGGTCAATCCGTAAACACTGCCGTCCGTCACTATCGGGGACGGGTTCCCACGTGGGACAAATCAACAACTTCTCCCCGACGGTCAGCGGTTTGAAATACTGTTTCCAGTTGTTCGCCCAATCTTCCTCGCTGATGTTGGTCGTATTCACTTCGTTCGCAATGCCGCACGCCGCCAACCGTTCCCGTAAAAAGGAAACGGTTTCCAGCGGATTCTCCTGCGGTTCTAAATATAAGTGGATACAACTGTGCGTACGGTCACGCTGCAACAAGGCTTCGTCAATCAAGTCAATGTGCGCGATGTCGCGTGCACCCTGCTCTAAATCGCTGTAATCCTCCACATAAATACCGTACGGTACCGCCATATTGGCAATGGCTGAGGCTTGCTCGGTATCCGCGGTAGCGACGAGAATTTGTACTTCGGTCCAATCTGATGACATACGTGTTACCTCCGCAAACCGATTTGCTGTTCCATGAACGGCATCAATTGTTGTAAAATCGCATCGCAACCACCGGTCACATTGCTTTCGACATTCAATGGCATCACGGGGTCGTGTACGCTGAGCCGCAACAAGAACCATCCTTCACCGTGGTCAGCGTCAAACGCGACGCGCACACCCTCGCGGCTATCATCCGCCACCTGCCAGCCTTGTGCACGCGCGTACGCTTCTAAGTCTGCCAGTACGCGCTCGCCGTATGCGCGGAAGTCGGGTTCGGTGATGGTAAAACGGAGTTCCACTCCTTCTGCCGGTTCGGGCAACGCCGCAATCAAATCATCCAACGTGTTGCCGTGTGCCCGTAGTTGTACTGCTTGAATGATAATACGTGTCACCAAATACGCGCCGTCATCCAAAAAATAATTATCACGCAACGCGGCATGACCGGACGTTTCAATCGCCAACGGGGCATTGATGCCGTCGGCATTGAGCCGTATGGCTTCATTAATGACGTTTTTATAACCGCGCTTGAAACGGCAATGGACACCGCCCAAACTCTGCTCAATAAACTGTTTCAACCCGTCGGAGGTGATGGAGTCGGTCACAATGGTGCCGCCCTCGTTCCCCTCCAACGCAATGGCTGCCGCCAACGCCACCAACCGATTGCGGTTGATTTCCCGTCCGTCCGCACCGACACAACCGGCACGGTCCACGTCGGTATCGAAAATGACACCCAAATCCGCACCGGAACGCGTCACCGCCTCACAAACCGATGCCATGGCTTCGGCGTTTTCGGGGTTCGGGATGTGATTGGGAAACCGCCCATCCGGTTCTAAAAATTGACTACCGGAAATATCGGCGCCCAACGGTTGTAATACCTCCGTGGCATAGAACCCACCGACACCGTTGCCGGCATCCACCACAATGTGCATACCGGTAAGCGGTTGCTCTCCGGCTGCGGCACCCTCCACAATCAAGCGGCGCAACCGTGCGGCATACGCTTCCATATACGGAATCGTGTCTACCGTGCCGACGGCCTCAGGCAGAGCGATACCCTCACTCGCCAGTTGTAAAATCTCGCTGAGGTCGCTCCCCTCAATACCGCCGGTGGGCAAAAAGAATTTTAAGCCGTTCCGATTCCACGGATGGTGGCTCGCCGTAATCTGTATGGCGGCGTCGCACGCGCAATCTACGGTGGTCATAAACATCGCCGGCGTCGATGCCAATCCGCAATCCAAAACATGTACGCCTGCCCGCCGCAACGTGTCGGCAACGGCGTTACGAATACGCTCGCCCGATAAACGACTGTCACGGCCAACAGAGATGGCCAACGCCGTCACCGCTTTGTCGGCACGGCGCGATACCCAGTAAGCAAAGGCGGTTACGATACCGGCAACCGCTTCATCGGTGAGTGTACACGGTTCTCCGGTGACACCATCGGATGCGACGGCGCGTACGTCTGTGCCGCTTTTGAATTTTTTCCATTCTATTTGTGCCATTTCGGTCACCTCTTTCCACATCATTGTACCACAATTTTGAAAAAAGGAAAGTTTTTTTGTGTTTTGCCGAAAAAATGTTGTGATTTTTGAAAATTGGTATCGAAACACACCTGAGTGCCAAACCACGCTGCTGTAAATACCCGTGTTCTTTTTCAGGGAGTATGGCGATATCCGAAAAAAGAATGGATTTTTTGCCAAGAAAGCAAAATCACCCCTTGAAAAATGATTTGTTTTTTGGTATGCTATAAAACAAGGCGGGTGTGCAGGATGAAAAAAGGGTTTGACAACGCACTGTATATGCAAAAACAAAAAGAGCATATATTGGAACGCATTTCGCGTTTTAACGGTAAGTTGTACCTGGAATTCGGCGGCAAATTGTTTGACGACTATCATGCTGCACGCGTACTACCCGGCTTTGAACCGGATGCCAAAATTCGGTTGTTGTATGAACTCCGCGACAAGGTGGAAGTTGTCTTTTGCATCAGCGCCGCCAACATTGAGAAAACCAAAATCCGTGCCGACCTCGGCATCAGTTACGAAATGGATTTGTTCCGCCAGATTGATGTCATTACCGGATTGGGTATTGAAGTCAACAGCGTGGTGATTACACAATATACCGGTCAAGTGGCCGTCGATGCCTTTGTCAGAAAACTGAATGCACGCGGCGTCACCTATTACATTCATCGCCCGATTGCGGGCTACCCCTCGGACGTCGACCATATTGTCAGTGATGACGGCTACGGTTCCAATCCCTACATTGTCACCACTAAGCCGTTGGTGGTCGTCACCGCCCCCGGCCCCGGAAGCGGAAAACTTGCTACCTGCCTCTCGCAGGTGTACCACGAACACTGCCGCGGTATTGTTGCCGGGTACGGCAAGTATGAAACGTTTCCCATCTGGAACTTGCCACTCAAGCATCCCATCAACCTGGCGTATGAGGCGGCTACCGCCGATTTGCAAGACGTCAATATGATTGACCCTTTTCATTTGGAAGCCTACGGTGTTACCACCGTCAACTATAACCGGGATATTGAAGCCTTTCCCATTGTCAAAACCATTCTCACCCGTATTACCGGTGACGAAAATTTTTATTGCAGTCCCACCGATATGGGTGTCAATATGGCTGGTTACGCCATCGTGGACGATGATATCTGTCGCGAGGCCGGATGCCAAGAAATTATTCGCCGGTACTACAAAGGATTGTGTGACTTAAAGCAAGGGAAAGAACGCCCCGAAACGGTAGATAAGTTGCGTGTCATTATGCAACAAATGGGACTCAAAACCGAGGACCGTCCCGTGGTGTTGCCCGCACTCGCTAAAAAAGCGGCGTGTAACGATGCACCGGCGGCGGCGATTCGCTTACCCGACGGGCGTATTGTCACCGGCAAGGCTACGCGGTTGCTCAGTGCCTGCAGTGGGGCGGTGCTGAACGCTATCAAGGTGATGGCAAACATTCCAAAAAGCGTGCTGTTGATGAGTCCGCAAGTATTGGAACCGGTACTCAAACTCAAGTTAGAGTTGTTACATAGTCAAAGCAGTGTACTGAAAACCGACGATGCGCTGACCGCGCTGTATATTTGTGCCGCATCCGATGCAACAGCAGCAGCCGCCGTCGCACAACTCCCCAATCTTCGCGGTTGTGAACTGCATTCGACGCAACTGTTACATTCGGGTGATGAGTCCACCTTGCGCAAGATGGGACTCAACATCACGTGTGAACCGGAATTTCCGGATAAACATTTATTCTTTTGATAACTGTGTGGGGGTTCCCCACCAATATGCCGCTGTGGTGGAATAGGCAGACACAAGGGACTTAAAATCCCTCGGTAGCAATACCGTACCGGTTCGACCCCGGTCAGCGGCACCAACAAGAAAGCACACTCTGTACGGAGTGTGCTTTCTTGTTTTGATACCATACTCTTTCTAAATTAAATTGAGTACCGGCGCAAATCCCATCAGTGCCAACGCCAGCAATCCCAAGTACACCAGTGCGCCCGGTAAACCGCGAAACGCACGCGGAATATCCGGGTTGTCCATCCGTTCCATGGCTTCTGCGCTCATCGACGAAATCAGCATAAACCCCAACGCTGCACCGATGGCAATTCCCACCGCCGGAAAAAAGGAAACCGGAAATTGGTAGTTGGTAACCAATGCCGCACCGACAACCACGTTATTAAACGCCGCTAAGGGCAAAAATCGACGTACGCGATGATACCAATGAGGCCAATGCCGACGCGATGCCAAAACGGTAGCGGTATACAAGATGGCTGTGAGCACCACCACAATCAGCGGACGTAGCAAACGAAAATGCCATTCTGCCGGCAACCACCGGTCCAACGGATAAAACAGCACCGTTGTCGCAACCGTAAAAGCCAACAACAATCCGGAAAACAACCGCCGTTGCCGCGGACGACGTAGCATACGCGCCAACGCGGAGGTGCCGAATCCGGTGGTGAGTACCACATTCTGCATCGTCGCCACAATGAGTAAATACAGCAACATATCCCACAGCGATTTCATTCGGCAGTATCCCCCTTTCCGGCCACCAGACGGTGCAACAGTTGGCGAAACCACTGCAACGCCGCCGCCATAAAGCCGAGCAATACAAACCCGATAAACGGTTGTTTGGCTTCAGGGAAATGCAGGGGGAGATTTAATGGAATATCCCAAAGAGTGCCGTAAATCGCCATCTCACGTAACGCCGATGCCACACAAATCACCAGTGCAAAACCCAGTGCCATGCCTAACGAATCGGCAATAGACAATAACGGATGCATCACGGCAATTTGCTTGCCGGCGGCGCGGACGGTAAACAAGGTGTCCACCGCCATCAACGGAATAAACAAATATAACACGGCATAAATGTCAACCGACACCAGTTGGCGCAATCCTACCGCCGTCGCCAACAGCAGCACCGTAGTACTTACCGCGTATATCGGGGGCCGTGCCCATTGCGGCAGACGTTTCCCAAACACTGTCAACAACAAATTGGCGGATACCAACACGACGGCGACACACGCCGCCATGGCGACACCGTATTTTAACGTGTAACCGACGGCTAAAATCGGACACAAACCCATCGCCTGCACCAACACCACATTTTCCGGTAAAAAGGCATCCCAAAACGTGGTAGCCAGCGCACGGAGTGGCGGAAAACGTTTCATACGCGTGCGCCTCCCCTCTTCCGGTGGTGTACCAACGACCAACACGTGCGGTCAAGTAATGCCGAAAACGAATTCATCAGCAAAACCGCAAAAAATTCACACGATTCAAAACGGCCGTACCAACGCAACACCATCACCAAAATGCCGGCGAAGACACCATACACGATGCGCGCTAACCAATAGCGTGGGGCAGTGGCCGAGTCACACAGCAAAAATACGCCGCCAAACAATAATAAGCCGGTGCATAATTCCAATTCTACGCTGACACCGGTACCCACCGCCGCGCGCGGAAACAGTGCCGCCACCACGGAACACGTAGCAAGATACGGTGTCAAAATCAGCATGGACAACGAGTGACGGCTAAACAAATAAAACGCCGATGCCAACAAAATCAGCACACCTGCCGACCCGATAGGGCCGGGGAAATCGCCACTAAGCAGCGATAACCATCCCACGGAGGTGCTCCCGCCGCTACTCAACTGCTGGGTGGGGGATATCGCGGTAATGACCGACGACGTATCCCCAAGCGGTAACCAAGTGCTTTGTGTCGGGTCGGGGTACACAAACAAGCGTGTCGGAAAACAGATAGCACAAAATGCCATGCCTGCCGCCGCCGGATTGAAAATAGTGTGCCCGTTGCCGCCAAATGGCATCTTTGCCAAACCAATCGCAAACGCCGCACCGATGGCCGGTACCCAAAAAGCCGTCAGCGGTGACATCATCGCACCGACAAGTCCACCGATGACCAAGGCATTGCCATCTGCCAATGTCGGACGACGGTAGGCAACCAGACAACATAACAACTCGGTCAACACGGCCGCCACCATACCACTTAACACCAGCAGCAAGGGACGAATCCCGTAATACAAACACGAAAACACGGTGAGCGCTGTCAAACAAAGTAACACGTCGCCGGACGGGTAAAAAACACGTTGCGACTCGCGTAAGTGCGGTGCCGAAGAATAACTAAGCATCAGCATCTTCCTCCAGTTCCACAATCAGACTGCTATCGGTTTGACGTGCCTCCGCAA
>JAZSOY010000192.1:0-3387 GCA_045537155.1 Acutalibacteraceae bacterium | reverse complement strand
TCGCCGTATTTCTCTCTGAAATCACGGTATTCCTTCTCGTTGAGGAGCTGTCTTTCTTCAAGCTCCGTCTTACCGGGGTCGGTAACGATATAGGAAGCAAAGTAGAGAACCTTCTCCAGAAGTCTGGGAGAAAGGTCGAGTATCAGACCCATACGGGTGGGGATACCCTTGAAGTACCAGATGTGAGAAACAGGGGCAGCAAGCTCGATGTGACCCATTCTCTCACGGCGAACCTTTGCGCGTGTAACCTCAACGCCGCAGCGGTCGCATATCTTGCCCTTATATCTGAGGCGCTTGTACTTTCCGCAATGACATTCCCAGTCTTTAGTTGGGCCAAAGATGCGCTCGCAGAAAAGACCGTCGCGCTCAGGCTTGAGGGTTCTGTAATTTATTGTTTCGGGCTTTTTAACCTCACCGTAGGACCAGCTTCTGATCTGTTCGGGGGAGGCAAGACCGATCTTTATGGATTCAAAAACATTAAATTCCATTAGCGACTCCTTCTTTCTTACATTTCATCTTCGTCGAACGAATCGTCATTATCAAGGGAGAAAGCATCCTCGTCAGCAAAAACGTCGCTGTCGTCAACGTCTTCGATCTGGAAGTTAGCTTCAAAATCGGAATCCTGCTTTACCTCGGTGCCGTCAAAGACGAAATCGTCATCGGAAAGACGGCTCTTGGGAAGCGGAATGTCATCGTCGTCGTCAAAGTTCTGACGAAGGTCGATTTCCTCGTTGTTCTTGTCGAGAACCTTCATATCAAGACCGAGGGACTGAAGCTCCTTGATAAGCACCTTGAAGGATTCGGGAATACCCGGCTTGGGAATATTCTGACCCTTGACGATAGCTTCATAGGTCTTAACACGTCCAACCACGTCGTCGGATTTGACGGTGAGGATTTCCTGAAGCGTGTAAGCCGCGCCGTATGCCTCAAGTGCCCAAACCTCCATCTCACCGAAACGCTGACCGCCGAACTGTGCTTTACCGCCCAGAGGCTGCTGTGTAACGAGAGAGTAGGGACCTGTGGAACGAGCGTGAATCTTATCATCAACAAGGTGATGGAGTTTGAGATAGTACATATAACCAACGGTTACGCGGTTGTCAAAGGGCTCACCGGTACGTCCGTCGTAAAGCTGAATCTTACCGTCTGTATCAAGACCTGCAGCCTCAAAGCCTGCAACGATGTCAGACTCGTGCGCGCCGTCGAATACAGGGGTCATAACCTTGATTCCGAGAGCAGCGGCAGCTCTTCCGAGGTGAACCTCAAGTACCTGACCGATGTTCATACGGGAAGGAACGCCGAGGGGGTTAAGAACGAAAACAAGAGGCCTTCCGTCGGGAAGGAAAGGCATATCCTCCTGAGGAAGAATTCTGGAAACGACACCCTTGTTACCGTGGCGGCCCGCCATCTTGTCACCGACAGAAATCTTACGCTTCTGTGCGATGTAGCAGCGAACAACCATATTAACGCCTGCGGAAAGCTCGGTGGAGTTTTCTCTTGTGAATACCTTAACGTCAACGATGATACCGTATTCGCCGTGGGGTACTCTGAGAGAGGTGTCACGAACCTCGCGCGCCTTTTCACCGAAGATTGCGCGGAGCAGTCTTTCCTCAGCGGTGAGTTCGGTTTCACCCTTAGGTGTAACCTTACCGACGAGGATATCGCCCGAGCGAACCTCAGCACCGATACGGATAATTCCGCGCTCGTCAAGGTCCTTGAGAGCATCCTCACCGACGTTGGGGATGTCGCGTGTAATTTCCTCCGGACCGAGTTTCGTGTCACGAGATTCCATTTCATATTCTTCGATATGAATGGAGGTGTACACATCCTCACGCACAATGCGCTCGTTGATGAGCACGGCGTCCTCGTAGTTGTAACCTTCCCACGTCATAAAGCCGATGAGTGCGTTCTTACCCAACGCAATTTCACCGTTGCAGGTAGCCGGACCGTCGGCAATCACATCGCGTTCTTCCAGATGTTGTCCCGGGATAACCACCGGTCGCTGGTTGATACACGTGCCCTGGTTGGAACGGCCGAACTTCACCAGTTGATAGGTATCAATCGTACCGTCGCCGTCACGTTGCACGGTGACGTGGTCAGCGGACACCGCGGTGACGGTACCGGCATGTTTAGCCAATACACACACACCGGAGTCCACGCCGGCTTTGTATTCCATACCGGTACCCACGATGGGGGATTCGGTTTTGAGCAGCGGTACCGCTTGCCGTTGCATGTTCGAGCCCATCAACGCACGGTTGGCGTCATCGTTCTCCAAGAACGGAATCATAGCGGTAGCCACCGACACAACCATCTTGGGCGAAACATCCATATAGTCGACTTTTTCGTTTTCAATTTCCAAGAATTCACTGCGGTAACGCGCGTTGACGCGGTTACGCACAAAGCGTCCCTGCTCGTCCAACGGTTCGTTAGCCTGCGCCACAATGAAGTCATCTTCCATATCGGCAGGCATGTACACGACTTCGTCAGTAACGATACCGGTTTCTTTGTCCACGCGGCGGAACGGGGCTTCCACAAAGCCATATTCGTTAATGCGCGCAAAGGTAGCCAGATACGAAATCAAACCAATGTTGGGACCTTCAGGTGTTTCAATCGGGCACATACGGCCGTAGTGGCTGTAGTGCACGTCACGCACTTCAAAGCCGGCACGGTCACGCGACAAGCCGCCGGGGCCCAACGCGGAAAGACGACGTTTGTGCGTCAATTCGGCTAACGGGTTGTTTTGGTCCATAAACTGAGACAACGGCGAAGAACCGAAAAATTCTTTAATAGCAGCGACCACGGGACGAATGTTAATCAACGCCTGCGGCGTGATGGTATCCAAATCCTGTGCCTGTAACGTCATACGCTCGCGAATCACGCGCTCCATACGGGAGAAACCGATGCGGAATTGGTTTTGCAACAGTGCGCCCACCGCGCGGATACGGCGGTTGCCCAAGTGGTCGATATCATCGGAGGTGCCGATGTCGTGACCCAAGCAGTTGACGTAGTTAATCGAAGCCAAAATATCGTCCACGATGATGTGGTTCGGAATCAGGTCGGCGGCGCGCGCCAACAACTGTTCAATCAACGCCTCGTCATTTTCGGCAGATTCCAGGACCTCTTGCAACACCGAGAAACGCACGCGCTCATTGAGCACTTTTTTCACCGCTGCGTACACGGTTTCGTTGACAAAGCGAGAGATATCCACCATGCCGTTGGAAATGATTTTCACTTCGTGGTCGTGGCCGTGCTCCTCGGAGGTGACATACGCCACGCAGACACCGGCGTCTTCAATCGCGCGAGCACGGTCGCGGCGAATCACTTCGCCGGCTTCCGCCAACACTTCACCGGTGACCGGGTCAACAATCGGACGGCTCAAGCGGCAACCGG
>JAZSOY010000028.1:0-12839 GCA_045537155.1 Acutalibacteraceae bacterium | reverse complement strand
ATCTCGTCATCTTCGGACGCCCAAGTAATGGCCGGTGCCACGGCTTCGGCAGGTGTCGTTGTCACCTGCAACGTCAAAGTATCACCGACTTCAATTGCTGCCGTCGTTTTGTCTAATTGAATACCGGTAGCCGGCACAGTCGCCTTGACCGTAACGGCACACGTTCTCTCGATGGTACCCAACTTAGCCTTGATGTTAACCGTACCGGCTGCGGCACCCGTGACCACGCCGTTACTATCCACGGTGGCAATGCTCTCGTTTTCCGAAACCCACTCCACTTGCGGTGCGACGGTTAAATCGTCCGGCGTGAACGACGGTGTCAACGTCACCGTGCCGCCTGCCATAATTTCCGCCGATTCTGCCAACGTCATATCAATGGGGCGGAGCACAAAATCATCCATCATCACGACGCCGGGGGCAAACTTCAAAAAGCCTTTATTAAGACCGGCGCCATTGTTCATAATATACGCTTTATAAGTAGCCCACTCAGTCGTGTTGTCGGCCCCAACAATTACTTGCGCAGTACTGCCGGGGTGAGTCAATTTATTGCTTGAATTCGGTTGCAACTGGCCCTTGTAGCGGAACGAGAACTCATACACACTATGAACGTTAATGCCTTGCACCATACTGCTTAACCAGGACTTTTTGCCATCAAAGGACAGCACCTTGTTACCGGTCCCGTCATCAACAACCGCAACGTCTTTTGTATAGTAGAAGGCGTTCAACCAGCTACTGTTCGCGTCTTCAATATCCCCACCGGGGAAATAGTTGGTGTTGGGTGTGACTTTGATGATTTCCACATCGTCCACCAATATCTCCACGTTATTTGCGTTAGCGCCAAAATAGAGTTCCGGACGCACGGAAGTCGCGTCTCTCACCATCTCATATTCCATCTGGATATAGGTCCACTTACCCGCAGGGATGGCGGCGTAAGTGCCACTGCTCGCATCTGCGGTTTGCAGGGAAAACGTTTTGCTACCCGCGTTCGGAAATTTCATGTACAAAGAAAGCGTCTGGTTCGCTGCGTAAGTTCCATATGTTTGCACTTTCGCACGATAAAGGTACTTCTCGCCGGCTTTCAACGTCAACGGAATTTCCGGTGCCATCAACGAATTGGTGGTGCCTGCACCACTCAATTTCGCCGCATGGTTTGTACCATCCTCAACGATGGTGGCCGCTCTGCCACCAAACGCCCAGCCGTGTTCGGAACTTTCAAACGTTTCCAAATACACGACGTCACTGCCGGCACTGGGGTCTGCCGCTGTCGGCAACACCAAGCCGGAGATGCCGCAGGTAATCAACAGCGCGGCTGCCAATACCCACGATATCATTCTGTGCCAATGTGTTTTCATAGTATCCTCTCCCTCGTAAAGATTGTGTAGTCGTTTGGTCCCTTCATAGCAACCCAGAGAACGACTACAAAAGAAACCACATCTATACAGTTCTACTATACCACAAATAGTCACAAAAACAAGTCTATTTTGGGTTGGTTTTTTGTCTTTTTGGTACAGAACGTCGTTTGTTGTCTGAGCTACCGGCACGACAAAAAGCAACCGCCGGAGGGTATCCTCCGGCGGTTGCTTTGTTATTGTCTTTGTTTGTGTGAATGGTTTATTTTTCCCAAATACGCACCCAGTCTACATCCATTGGCCACTCACGATGGCAGCCGAGCGTGACAACTTGCGGGTCGTTGTTCATAATGGAATGGCAACCCGGCCACGTTCTGTTCGCGAGTTCCGGACGATAGTGCTCAATGCGCGGCAACGGTGTCGGGTCGTCACGGTAGAAGTACTGCGGCAAATCCCACTCGTTATACCGTGCCGCGTGCATCAGTTTGTTGTCGAGATACCACGCAATGTGGTCTTTTTCCCACAACGCAGCATAGGTGTGCCACTCTTCATCCAGATAGTCCATATAATCGTTGTAGCCGGTGCAGTTCACCAAGTTGGTCCCGAATTTCGTCACCGCTCTGCCTTTGTCATCTATTTCGCCGGTGCGGTGCCAATCGTGCAATGTGCCGCTATAATAAGGCTTATCGCCATGGAGGACTTCCATTTCCAGAACATCCAGCTCGCCGCAATGGGTAAAGGCTCTGCCCAGCCAATCCTGCTTGGATATCGACCAGAATGCCGGCCAACCGTGGATTTTCTTGCTGTATTCGCCTTCCCATTTCTTAACGCGAATACGTGCTTCCATATATCCGAATTGCATCGTATAACCGGTGTCACCTTTACAGCTGTACGTATGTAAGGCAATCAGCGGAGAACCTCTTTCCGGTGCAATATGTGCGACCGAATCTTCGGTAATGGTGACATCCTCTTTGGTCAGCGTCGGCATACCAAACGGACGGTCGGCATACCACAAGTATCCCGGTTTACCCTCACCGCTCCAGTCCACATTGTCCAGTGTGTCAAAGTCGTCCGCCAACGCCAGTCTCGTAAAACCAGCTGCCTCCGCTGCCGGCGGAATCGGTACATTTTTGAAACTCATACTAAATCCCCCTTGTTCCCTGTTGTTTCTCTTTTATACAAAAATGCGACCGGTGGATTTCCCACCGGCCGCATTGATGCCAGATTGGGAAAGATGTACTACCTTATTCGTATGTGACCACCCTTGCGGGCTCTCATCTACTCGTAATACACCTTTCGCTTTGCATGGTTTTGCTTAAAACGTTTTGCAAGTTCACTATAACACAACAACCTACAAATAGCAAGCATTTTTTAGTAAATTTTTCGTTTTTTTAGTGAACAATTTATGCGCGGTTCTTTTTCTTGGCTAACACAATCCACAGCACCGCACCGCCGCCGAGCAGCACCACTGCTGCGGCAATGATAACGATAATCCAAGTCGTGGACAAACCGTTTGCACCCGGTTCGGTATCGACCGGTTCATCCGTCGGCTCGTCATCACCGGGCTCTTCACCGGGCTCTTCGCCGGGCTCTTCACCGGGTTCTTCGCCGGGCTCTTCGCCTTCGCCGGGCTCGTCAGTCGGCTCGTCATCACCGGGCTCTTCGCCAGGTTCTTCACCGGGTTCCTCGCCGGGCTCTTCACCGGGTTCTTCGCCGGGCTCTTCGCCTTCGCCGGGCTCGTCAGTCGGCTCGTCATCACCGGGCTCTTCGCCAGGTTCTTCACCGGGTTCCTCGCCCGGCTCTTCACCGGGTTCGTCGCCCGGCTCGTCACTCGGTTCGTCGCCCGGCTCGTCGGTCGGCTCATCAGTCGGCTCGTCGCTCGGTTCCTCTTCTACCGGAGGTGCCCAGCCGCCGGCAACTTTTTCAGCCATTGCCAACGCATCCGCCAACAGTTTTTCATAACTCGGCTGACCGTTTTCTGCCAACAAATGGTTGATAGCAGTTTTACTATCTGATGTCAACCGATTCCACAGCGTTTGTGCGGTATACTCACCGTCAACCGAATCGGCACCCAACACCGTCAAGAAGTTGTCATAGGTAATTTCTGTGATGTTGTCGCCGTAAATGTCGGAACAGTAGTTATACCAGAACGTGTACGCGTCAACGTCTACCAACTGGCTATCCGGGTCTTTATCGTCCTCACCCAGGTCAGGCATCACATAGTCACCGTCGTCACTCTGCCAGATGCGGACATAGTCCACTTCCATCGGGAAATCCACATCGCCGCCGATATACAACACATTGTACTGGTCGTTCATACCGACAAAGGAACCGAAGGCATCATCTGCCGTGCCCTCTTGGACACGCACGTTGTAGTTCGGGAAATCGTCTGCACTGTACTGGAAGTTGAAACTACGCACGCCGTCCACATAACAGAAAATCGCATTGTCAACCCACAGCCATCCCATGGTGTGCCATTCCTCGTCACCGAGGCCAGTACGGCCACTGTTGCTATTGGAGAGCCAGTAATCGGATTGACCTTCGACACCTTGGCGCTGGTCATGGAACGTAATGGTGTAATAGCCGTTCGGATACGAGCCGTTATACGTGCCCCAGTATTCCATCCAGTCCATTTCTACCCACTTGCTGATATTTCCCTCTTCTTGCAGGTGATAGTTGTCGGGGAAGGACCAGATTGCCGGCGAGCCGTGATAATCCACGCCGGAGAGGGCCGGGTCGGCGTCCGGAATACGGAAACGCACTTCCAGATAACCCTTATTCCAGGTATAGCCGTTCGCCGTATTGATATCCTGTGTGGACAAGGTAATATTATAGCCGGATTTTTTAGCTTTCAGCGTAACAATACCGTCCTCGACACTGTAGTAATCCGGGGTAACCGTACCGGTGGCAAATGCACGCGTGACATACCACTTGTATCCGTCACTACCGGTCGCATACATATCGATGCTATCGGTGCTGTTGAATTCATCACTGAAGGTTAAGTCCTCCATGCCGGCATCCAACGCCGGTTGCGGCGGTGTCAAAATGTCGGCATCCACACGCAGGTTCTTTTGGGTCGTGTTGTTGGTGTCATCCAACTCCAAAATCTTCAAGTTGGGGTTGGCACGCGCCGAAACCACCCAGTGTCCGGCCTCCGCGACCCACGGCGTTTGGCTAACCAAAATGACTCCCTCGCCGGTCGCCAGTGTCTTATCCACTGTCTTCGACAAGGTTTGAATCACGTTGCCGTTGACGCAGATGTTCAACTCCACCACCGAATCAACCGGCACGGCGTCTTCACCCTGGTTGGTCACGGTTGCTGCAAAGGTAAGTTCCGTACCCGGCGTCACCTGATAGCCACCGCCAACCCAGAACAGGTCTACCACCTCAAAATCAACCAAAGAGGCTTTGAGGTTCAGAATTACATTGTCAATGTAAATCGGGCCCGGTCTTTCCATCGAGATGGTGAGCGTCGCTTCCGTACCGACAGTTGCCGGCGTCTTGAATTCATATACCTTTTTCTGGCTGGACCACAACGTGTCTTCTGTCGTTGAGATGTTTAATAACTCGTTCGTACCATCGCTCAGCACGATTTTGGCCGCACCATTTCTCGTGCGCGTCCGCAACCGCAGTTCATATTCGGTATTGGGTTGCAAGCCCGTGATGGTTTGCGATGCCGACGCACCGTTTACGAGCGCCAAGGCATTGGTTTCAAAACGGCCTTCTTCGGGAACGATTTGAGCGCCGCCTGCCAATGTCCAAGAGGTATCGCCTTCGATGTCGAACGTCGGGTTCTTCACCAACACCTCGCCGCCGCTAACTGTCACCTCGCAGGTAGCCGTTTTGCCGTTGACAGTTTTTGCCGTGATGGTCGCCGTACCTTTACCAACCGCGGTCACGGTACCGCCCTCCACAATCGCGACGTTCTGGTCGCTGGACGTCCACACCATATCGTTGAGGTCGCCGTCATCCGGCGTTGCAAACGCAGCCAATGCAGCCGTACGACCGGGAATTAAGGTAATCGCTGTTTGGCTGAGAGAGATGCTTTCCGGTTCTACGCCGGTATAATATTTGCGCAAGCACAAATTATCAAGCCGCGGTGGCTCGTCATCGACTTGTTCACAGGTGATGGCAAAATCATATCCCGTGTCCGGTTTGAAATCGGCCGGCGTGGTGAAAATCTTGCGTCCCGGTTCCCATCTTTCGCCCTCAACATACGGGCCGTTACCGGTCACGCGGTTCTTTTTCAGACCCAGCGTACCACTCCAGAAGTCCGTTTTTTCATCCGGCGTGTTGTAATAATCATACGTTAAAATATACTTCGTGTTGGATTCAATTCTGCCTTCAAAAGAGCCTTTGTAATAGATGGTAGAATACGATTGGCCTTCGCTCGGGCCTTGAACTTCTAAGGCATAACCGCCATCACGTCCGATGCCGGGCTTGATGTTTGCCACACCGCCCCAGTTGACCAAAGCACCCTGCTCAAAGTCACCGTTTTGGAACACGTTGGCATCTTTGCGGATTTGCACAAGTGCGGTATCCGATTGGCCGCGGTCGTTCGTCACGGTAATCGTCACTTCGCCCGACTCTTTGAGCGCTGTCACCTTACCGGTTTGGTCGACCGTCGCTATTGTTTCGTCGCCGCTTGACCATGTCACGTTGCCCACGGAAGCACCGACGGTGGACGGCATAGCCGACATCTTGCCGGTATCATACGGCAACAATTCCAACACGCTCGGTGTCGCGACAATGGCCTCTGCCTGCGGGATGACGCCAATCTTCGACAATCTAACGTTATCAAAGTACGTCACGCCGGTACCGACAAGGTGGTTGTAATGTACACGACGCAGTTGCCACTCGTTTCCGGTATTGGGCGACATCACCGCCGGTTTCGTCGAGAAGGTCACCTCATAGGTTTCCCAACCTTCACTCGTACCCTCTTTGATAACCACTTGGCCTTTGAAGTCTTTGCCGTCCGCCAGGAAGCCCATCACCTGTTGCAGGTTGAGTGCAGCAAAGCCCAAGCCCTCGTTCTTCACATCCACCGAGAAGGTGTAAATGGAATCCGGTTCCAACAAGGACACCAAATTGCCGCGATACCACAAGCCAAGTGTCTGGCTGGGTTGTTCCGTGCCGATGGAGGAAGTTTCCATCTTCACACCCCACGTGCCGTCTTTACCAACACCCTCTTGCACGTACGCACTGCTACCCCAGCTGATGTCTGCCCCTTGCTCGAAATCACCATTTGTCAAGAGATTGCGCGGTACAACTTCTACAGCACACGTAACATCCGGCAAACCGACCGCCGAGGCAGTGATGGTTGCCGTGCCGAGTGCGTGGCTGGTCAACACACCATCGACAACCGTCACAACAGCGGCATTACTCGTCTGCCACGTAATCGTGGGCAACACCGCGCCAGCGGGGAGTGCGGTCGCAAGCAACGTATCGGTATCACCGATTTCAAGGGTCGTTTGGGTTTTGTTCAACTGAATACCGGTCGTTGTCGGTGCCGGAATCACATTCACGGTACAACTTACCGGTGCCAGGCCGGGAGCCGTCGCGGTAATCGTGGCCGTGCCTTGGGACACGCCCGTTACCTTACCTTCGTCATCGACGGATGCAACACCCGTAGCCGTCGACGACCACTGAATATTCGGCATTGCCGCATCGGTAGGCAACGCCGTTACCTGCAACGTTTCGCTGTTGCCGATGGTAATGGTGGTTTCCGTTTTGTTCAACTGAATACCGGTCGCCGCCGGACGGGGGGCGACGGTCACCGCACAGGTAGCGGTTACCGTTCCGAACGTAACGGAAATGTTGGCGGTACCTTCCGCAACACCCGTTACCAAGCCCGTATTATCGACCGTCGCCACGCTCGGGGTGTCCGATTCCCATGTTGCACCCCAAACGGCCATCGGCGAAATATCCAAATCTGCCGGTACCATAATCGGCGTCATCTGTTCCGACGCGTTGACGTACACGCTTTCCGTTGCAGGGAGCGAAATGCCCACTTGGCGGAAACTGAAATCATCGTAATACATATCGGCGCCAGTGCTGCCGATGGACAACATGCCGGCGTGCGTTTGCACATTAACTTTGGTACAAATGTAAATTTTTACCGTATGCCATTCATCGTCTGCTGCGGTCGACCCCACAACTTCCATGGAAGCAACGGAACTGGGCATATACGGGTCAAGCGCACCACCGCGTGTACGGAACGACAGTTCGTACACCGTACCTGCCGGCAGAACACCGATGGAGAAATACGGTTTGCCGTTGCCGCTGGCAACCTTTAACACGTGGTTGCCGGCTGCTTTTTCATCTTCGACAATATTACCGACAGGGGCAAAATTCTTGATATAGGAATGGAACGCGCCGACTTCCATATCACCGCGATAAAATACTTGTTCGCCGATATCAGCTCCCAATCTATTATTGGATACACGGACCGACACATCGTCAATCTGCACGCTGGCGCCGGCCGTGGTGTGACTGTCAGCATCGTACAGTTGCATACGGACGCAAAGCGAAGAGGTCACATCCGCCGCCAGCAAGGTAACCTGTTGGCACCACATCCATTCGTCGCCGGTAACATCACTTTCAATCGACGTGAGTTGTGAGCCGTCCGCAACTAAACGTCCATACGCACGCACTTTTTCACCATTGGTGATTCTCATGCGGTAACGAAGCACGACATAACTGCCGGCTTTCAGGGTTTCCGGAACAGCAAACGTCTTGGATTCCAAGCCGCCGTCGCCGCGGGTTATCGTCACCACTTTGTTTTCGGAACCGGTCGCTTCCGACACTGCCGAAACAGCGTCGTTACTGCCGTTCCACACGGTCCAACCGTGGTCGGTGTCTTGGAAGTCTTCTACATAAAACGCATCATCATCAGGACCGATGATATCCGGCGTCACCGTTACCGTGCAGGTCACCGGTGCCAAACCGGCTGCGGTCGCCGTGATGACGGCCTCGCCTTCGGACACACCCGTTACCGTTCCGTCATTTGCCACAGAAGCAATCGTCGAAGGTTCGGCTGTCCACACAATTTCCGGTGTCTGTGCGCCCGTCGGCAACGCTGTCACCTGTAATTTTTCACTGTCGCCGACTTCTATCGACATTTCCGTTTTGTTCAGTTGGATAGAGGTTGCCGTCGGTGCCGCTGACACGGTTACCGCACAAGTCGCCGTGATGCCACCGTATGTAGCGGTCACATTGGTCGTACCCTCAGCAACACCCGTCACCGCACCGTTGGTTACGGTTGCCACTGCGGGGTTTTCCGAGGCCCAAACGGCATCCGGCGTGAGTTCCACGTCCGCCGGCTGCATAATCGGTGTCAACGTTTCCGTAGCGGTACCCACCACAGACAAGGTCGCAGGAAGAGCAATCCCTACGCGACGGAAACTAAAGTCGTCAAAATAGACATCGCCGCTGGCGGAGCCCAGTTGGAGAACGTCACCGTTGGTGGTAACGTTGCGCAACGCACGGAGATACACCTTAACCGTGTGCCACTCATCCGAAGCCTCCAGCGAACCAACCATGTTTTCAACCGAGAAATTGGTGGGGTTCGCCGCAAAACGAACCGAACCGCCGCGCACACGGAACGAGAGTTCGTGCACAAAATCGGACGATACCTTCAATACAAAATACTTGGCGTCGCCGCTGGACATTTGCAACACATGGTTGCCGGCAGCCTTGGTGTCTTCCACGATGGTTCCCACCGCGGCATGGTCTGTCAAATAATGGTCAAACGCCGAGCTTTCCATATCGCCGTGCGCGAACTGTTGCTGTCCGACGCCATTCGGGTCGTTAGCCGTAACACTGACCGAAACGTCGTCAATCTGTGCCGTTGCGCCGGTGCTGGAATAACTGTTATCCAGCACACGCAAGCTGATACCAAAATTGGAGGTAATGTCCGCCGGCAACTGGAATACTTGGCAATGCCAAATCCAGTTGCTTCCGTACGAATCACTTTCGGGCGCTAAGTTCAGACGTGAACCGTCGTTAAACAGTCGTCCGTACACGCGCACTTTCTCACCATTGGTAATACGCACACGGAAGCGAAGCACGACATAACTGCCTGCTGTCAGCGTTTCCGTGACATTAACGTTCGGTGAAATGATGCCACCGTCGCCCCGCTCCAAAGTCGTCACTTTGTTATCGGAGCCGGTGGTTTCAGCCACTGCTGTCACCGCGTTATTACTACCTTCCCACACGGTCCAACCGTGTTCGGCATCTTGGAAATCCTCTGAATAGAGAATTCCGTCACCCGGGTTGGCCGCTGTCGGCAACACCAAACCGGAGATGCCGCAAGTAATCAGCAGCGCTGCTGCCAATACCCAGGATGCCGTTCTGCGCAAGTATGTTTTCATAGTATCCTCTCCCTCGCACCGTTTGTTCTTCGTTGTCCTATTGCCTTATGTAACATAATGCCAATATATCGGTCAATAGAACACATACTGACAACTTAACTATACTACTAAAAGATGCAAAAAGCAAGGCTTTTTTTGAACAAATCCATCCGGCATTTTGCATAATCTTTGCTTGAAAAATTTGTGCAAAACGCCGTTTTTTTGTCAATTTTAGCAAGACAACCGCCGAAGAATATTCTCCAGCGGTTGTCTGCTTTCTCTTTCGGTGTGCTTATATCGGTCTGCTTATGTATACCGGGCTATGTCTCTTCCTATTCCGGTGTTGCCTTTACGGTTATGGGAGTTGATACCATATCTGGAGAGAAACCCCCTTTATCCCCCTCTTGTTTTCTTTTCTTATATAAAAACGCGATAGACGGATTTCTCACCGACCGCATTACATCTAGCGTATGGTACAACCATTCGCGAGTGGTAACGATGGCGTTTTGCCTATTTCGCCACACGTACAAAAAAGCGGAGAAGTTGCCTTCTCCGCTTTATCGTTGTGGTGCGTTTTGCACATGTTTATTTGGTCAGCTCGATAATCGCCATCTCAGCGGCATCGCCACGGCGAGCGCCGGTCTTGATGATGCGCGTATAACCGCCGTTCACGTCTTCGTATTTCGGCGCGATTTCATCAAACAACTTTTTGCAAACGCTTTCCTTGGTCACGAACGAAAATACCAAACGCTTGTTAGCCAACGTGGGATTCTTCGCAATCGTAATCATTTTTTCCGTCATGGAACGCACTTCCTTCGCACGGGTGACGGTCGTTTCAATACGACCTTTCTCCAGCAGGAAGGTAACCATTGCTCTCAACATCGCCATACGCGAAGCGGTGGGTCTGCCGAGCTTACGGGTTCCTGGCATATCGGTTCACTCCTCTTCAGAAATCTGTCAAATGTCTTATTCCTCGTCGGCGCGCAGAGCAAAGCCCAGCGAAGGCAGCTTGTTGATAACCTCTTCCAACGACTTGCGGCCGAGGTTGCGGACCATCATCATATCGTCTTCGGTCTTGTTAATCAAATCCTCAACGGTATGAATGCTGGCACGCTTCAAGCAGTTGAACGAGCGCACCGAAAGGTCTAACTCTTCGATGGTCATCTCCAATGCTTTTTCCTTGCCCTTATCGTCTTTCTCCACCATAATGGAGTCACCGGCAAACGCTTCGCCGGAAAGGTCTACGAACAACTGCAGGTGGTCGGTGACAATCTTCGCTGCCAGCGAAACCGCTTCCTGCGCCGAAATCGTACCGTTGGTCCACACCTCAAGGCTCAGTTTGTCGTAGTCAGTGATTTGGCCGACACGGGTATCGCTCACTGCGTAATTGACCTTCACCACCGGAGTGTAAATGGAGTCTACGGGAATGACACCAATGACCGGTTGCATCAATTGCTTGTTGCGTTCGGCGGGAACATACCCACGGCCCTTATCCACCGTAATTTCCATAGCCAGCCGACCGCCCTCTGCCAAGGTGGCAATGTGGGTATCGGGTTGCAGAATTTCAACCTCGCTGTCGCATTTAATGGAACTGGCGGTCACATCACACGGACCTTCCGCTTCAATATACACCGTTTTGGGACCATCGCCGTTGATTTTGAGCACCAAATCTTTGATGTTCAGCACGATTTCGGTGACATCCTCCCGCACACCTTCAATGGTGGAAAACTCGTGAAGCACGCCATTGATTTTCACGGAAGTTACCGCCACACCGGGCAGAGAGGAGAGCAAAACACGACGCAGGCTGTTGCCGAGCGTAGTGCCGTAACCTCTTTCCAACGGTTCGACAACGAATTTGCCGTATGTACCGTCAGCTGCGAGGTCCAACGCTTCAATGCGGGGCTTTTCAATCTCAATCATTCAAAACCCTCCTTGTATTCAATGGGAGGTTCGCCGCACACGACGGCTGTACCATCCTTATCTTTGTCATCGCATCACGTGGATGCCACAACCTTACTTCGAGTACAACTCGACAATCAATGTCTCCTCGATGGGCAAATCGATGTCTTCGCGGTTAGCGACGGCAGCAATTTTCACCTCGGCAGCATCGCGGTTCACATCCAACCACTTCGGAACCGGACGAGAACTGTTAGCCTCCAGAATTGCCTTTACCTTCTCCAGAGAACGGCTGTTCTCTTTGACGGCGACAACCTGACCGACCTTCGTCAAGAAGGAGGGGATATTGACCTTGCGGCCATTGACCGTGAAGTGGCCTTGCGTCACCATCTGACGTGCTTCGGCACGGGAGCTGGCAAAGCCTGCACGGTACACAACATTATCTAAGCGGGACTCCAACAAACGGGGCAGGTTTTCACCCGTAACGCCCTGCATCTTGGTAGCCATTTCAAAATAGTGGTGGAACTGGCCTTCCAGAACACCATAATAGCGTCTGGCGTACTGTTTGGTACGCAACTGCTTGCCGTACTCGGACACCTTGCGGTTACGAGCTTGGCCATGCTGGCCGGGGGCATAGGCCCGACGGGTCACAGCACACTTTGCAGTGTAGCAACGTTCACCTTTCAAAAACAATTTTTGTCCTTCGCGGCGGCAAAGTCTGCACACCGCACCGGTATATCTTGCCATAGTGGTTGCACCTCCTGCTTTCTCGTGTTATACGCGTCTTCTCTTGGGAGGACGGCATCCGTTGTGCGGGACCGGTGTCACGTCTTTAATCATCGTGACATCCAGACCGGCGGTCTGCAGCGCACGAATCGCGGCTTCGCGGCCGGCACCCGGACCTTTAACATACACTTCCACGGTTTTCAAACCGTGCTCCATAGCAGCTTTCGCCGCCGTTTCCGCAGCCGTCTGCGCTGCGAAAGGGGTGGATTTCCGCGAACCGCGGAAACCGAGCTCACCGGCACTTGCCCAGGACAACGCGTTGCCCTGCGTATCCGAGATAGTCACAATCGTGTTGTTGAATGTGGACTGGATATGTGCGGCGCCACGCTCAATATTCTTACGTTCTCTGCGGCGGACTGTACCTTTTTTCGCCGTTGTCTTTGCAGCAGCCATTGTCAATATC
The DNA here is from genome assembly GCA_045537155.1 of Acutalibacteraceae bacterium. Lineage (GTDB taxonomy): Bacteria > Bacillota > Clostridia > Oscillospirales > Acutalibacteraceae > RGIG3009. Next base: position 54 of record JAZSOY010000028.1, on the reverse strand, counting down.
CCTCCTGCTTACTTCTTCTTGTTGGCGATGGTCTTCTTCGGACCCTTACGGGTA
>JAZSOY010000067.1:0-2035 GCA_045537155.1 Acutalibacteraceae bacterium | reverse complement strand
CTGTATACGAGCCTGTATAAGACGCGGTGCATCGACTGCATTTGTATGTCGTATATCCTTGTGCGGTGCAACTGGGCTGTACCACTTTCTGCGCTTGATAATTATGTCCCAACGCTGATACGTAATCGGTATTATAGGAATAGTTACACCAATCGCAGGTATATACGCTGTAACCTTGATTAGTACAGGTCGGACTTACGTCATACGACCACGAACAATCCCTGTGTTGGCAAGTCGCGCTACCATCAGCTATATCTGCCCTTAATTGATTCATGCATAACTCAATATATCCATCAAAAGCCAGTTGGCCATCATCTGCAAAGAATTCCTGGTATCTTTCCAGAAGGCTGTCATATCCGTGCTTGTCAATGGTAATACACGCTTCCGTATAATGCAGCATAGCCTTTCGTTTTGCCTCATATATAAAAATATAGTCCAACAGCATTTGTTCTGTTACCGCTTGACCGTTATTTTTACTCAGATAAAACGCGGCGTGTTTTTCCTGCAAGGACATAGCAACAGTTTGATAGAAATCGTATGCCACAATGGCGCCATAAATCTCGTCGATTTTGGCACCTTGGTACACATAATCGTACAATACTGTGGTAGTTATTTCCACTACTAATGTAGCCACATTAAGGTTTTCTACACCCAACAAGCCGGCTGACCAATCCCAAGCAGCGTCCGTCAATTGTTTTTTTGTCCAATTAAGCGCACGTTCCGACAAATATTTATCAAGAACCCAACGTACCGGATGCGTTGCATTAGCTTCCAAAACAGAGGTAATGCCGCGATATAACGGAGTGTTGGCACCAATATTATTTCTTAAACGTTTTAATACGGCGTCTTCAACCTCTGCCATTTGACAAGAAAGCAACAGAATGTCCGCCAAATCAACTACGCGGTCTGCGTTTGAAAAAAACTTTTTAATTCCGTTCGGTTCTTTAGCTATCAAAGAATCTGCTATTTCAGCGATTTCCTCTTCGCTAAAACAAGAGGAGTGGCCTGACATTTCTTTAATGAAGAGGTTCTTTTGCTCGTTGATGAGTTCGGTATCCAGTTCATCTACATTTTTCAAAACAAACTTGAAGTCCTTATACTTTTTCGCTACATTGTTCCACTCATCATAAATAATGTTTTCGCAACCACTGACAAGACGCAGATATTCGGTGGCGTTCTTTTGCAACCATTCTTCTTCCGTGCTTTGCGCGATGCCCAACTTGGAACCAACCTCTTTCAGTAGGATTTCCGTTCCGTTGACAAAGCTTTCTGCAAATCCCAGCAACCAGTTATCCGTACCATCATAACTTTGGAGTACCGTATTGCAACAATCTAAACAGTTAGAGGTGGCAGTATGAGCCGCATCATTGCTAAGATACTCGGGGTAATTCTTCGCAAGAAATACAAAGTCACTGTTAATTTTAGTGGGAAAATCATCAGAGTTCGAATTTCCCATGTAATGAATTGTTGCACTTCGCAAACTCTCGTTACCGATACCGACGGATATTGCCTCCCATTGCGCTTGTGTGCCGCCATAATATACATCTGTCAGAGAGTCGCAATTCTCAAACGCCAAACTCCCGATGGTGGTGACGCTGCTCGGAATAGTCACCGATGTCAGGGCGTCGCAACCGTAAAACGCAAAATCGCTGATGAAGGTGACGCTATTGGGGATGGTCACCGATGTCAAGGAGTCGCAATTGTAAAACGGACGCACCCCAATGAATGTGACACTGTTTGGGATGGTATACGCGCCGGATTTGTCGCCAGGGTATTGAATCAGCATAGTTTTGTTTTTATTAAACAGCACACCATTCTCGGAACTGTAATAAGCGTTGTTGGGCGACACTTGAATGGCCGTAAGGGAGTCGCAATTGTAAAACGCACGCGCCTCGATGGTGGTGACACTGCTCGGAATAGTCACCGATGTTAAGGAGTCGCAATTGTAAAACGCACGCTCCCCGATGGTGGTGACCGGATACCCCTCAATTTTAGAAGGAATAGACAAACTTCCGGAAGAAGTCGGATCGTAGCC
>JAZSOY010000088.1:0-4130 GCA_045537155.1 Acutalibacteraceae bacterium | reverse complement strand
GATTTGTGGAGATATTGGCAGACAGGAAATCGCTCACGGTGATATGGAGAGCGGTGCGTGGCCGCAGGCGCTGTATGCGTTTAGCGACATGGATAATGTTAATATTGTCGAGGAGCAGGGCGGAAATCACGTGGTTGAGATGGTCAATGCCTCGCAATATTTGTCCCCGAATTTCGCTGCGAACAACGTCTATGAATTCTCGTTCCGTGCCCGCGGCGAAGCCGTGTGGTGGAAGAACCTTGCTACGACCAACTTCACGGTGTTAAATGTCGTCGGTCCGGAATATACACAAAGTGGGACCTCCACTGTCACCTATAACTTCCCGGCTTCGGATGAGTGGTATACGGTGAAGGTGTATATTAAAACACTGATGAAACGAGATGTTCAGGCTACCACGATGCAAATGGGTACCAGTGGTACGACGTACATTGACGATGTGAGTTTCCGTCAAATCGATTTCGACATCCCGGTCAGCAAGACCGTGGGTGTGGGTGCTCCGGAAGCCATCACACCGCTCTATCAGCCGACGGATTTGTCCTACAACCCGCCGCTGACTTGGGCATCGGATAATGCCGCTGTGCAAGTGGATGCAAACGGCGTGGTGACCGGTGTTACCGAGGGTACGGCGAACATCACGGCGACGCTCGGTGCCAAGACACTCACGTGTGTCGTGACGGTGGAAGCGGCCGCCGAGCTCACGGGTATCCAGTTGAACACCACCGAAACGACGATTGCCGTTGACGGCAACACCACGTTGACTGCGACAGCGTTGCCTGACGGTGCGGTATTACCCGAGGTCACCTGGACAGTTGAGCCGGAAGGCATTGTCACGGTGGTTGACGGTTTGGTTACCGGTGTCAGCGAAGGTGTGGCTACGGTTACGGCGTCTGCCGGCGGATTCAGCGCGAGCTGTGTTGTGACGGTTGACATCTTCTTGGCAGGTATTGAACTCAACGTTACTGAGGCGGATATGGTTGAGGAAGACGTCTTGACGTTGACCGTAACACCGACTCCCGACGGAGCCGAGTGGACGGAACTCACATGGGAATCCAATGCCAATGACGTCGCGACGGTTGTGAATGGCAAGGTGACCGCTGTCGGTCCCGGCCAGGCGACCATTACCGCTACGGCGGATGGTACGTTCGAAGCGACGTGTGTGATTACAGTCACCGCCAAACCCACCGGTTTGGAGCTGAATGTGACCGAGAAAACCTTGGGTGTCGGTGACTCCGTTACGCTGACGGCCTCGGTGGTACCTCAGGGTGCTATCCAACCGGCAGTGACTTGGAAATCCGCAGACACTGATATCGCGATTGTTAATGCATCCGGTGTGGTGACAGCGATTGCCCCCGGTACGGTCGTGATTACTGCCAAAGCGGCCGGATTGCCGGCGGCGACTTGTACCGTGACGGTGCAGCAGGCGACGGTTACCATGGGTACCTTGTATACCCAAGATTTCCAAAGCGATGAGCACGGCTGGACCCAAAAAACCGACACTGCCGGTTCGATGGGCAGCGGCACCGTAGCGATTACCGTGAAAACGGAGGAAGACGGTTCGACCAATAAAGTGGTTGAGGTAGCAGGACAGAGTAACGGCGCCAAGACACCGCAAATCGCCCTGACAGAGTCGCTGGAGAGCGGCGATTACGTGGTCGTTCGTTTCCGTGCTCGCCGTACAGCCGGTGAGAGGACGCTGCTTTACGTTCGTCCCTATATGAACAAGGGTAGTATCGCTAACGCAGCCGCAGCGGCAATTACCCTTACTGATGGCGGTTGGCAATGGTATGAAGCATCGTTCCAGATGCCGCAAGCCTATGACGCTGCCGAGAATACGTTGGGTGTCGCTATGGCGGTGACCACGTATCAAACGAGTACAGACTCTGTATTTGAGTTTGATGATGTTTCCATTAGCATCACCGATAAAGACCCCAAAGGCCCCGGTGCACAACGGGTTGTCCACGGTGATATGGAAAGCGCGGCGGTTGATAATTTCTTCGGCAACATGCTGAAGAATGGCGACGCTACGATTGTCGAAGTAGAGTCCGGCAACCATGCGCTCAAGCTTCCGATGGCTGCTGAGCAAGGAACCTACTATTTAATTAGCAAAACCGCAACCAAAAACACCCTTTATGAAGTTTCGTTCCGCACACGCGGTGCTGCACTGAGCTATTATTGGGCATACAGTGACGGTACTCAAGGCTACGAGTTAGCGCGCGTTGGTTCGCTGGAGGCTTCTGAGGAATGGCATACCGTGACATTCTACTTCTTTGTGGGCAGAACCGATTTTGGTGCCGGTCTGGGATTATCCAGTTCCACAGAGGGCGACATCTACTTTGATGATTTCAGCATTTCCCAAGTGGATATGACGTTGCCGGCGACCAAGACTGTGGCGCTGAACAGCACGGAAACTTTGGTGCCGATGTATTCCCCGAACTTGAAACTCAGTGCGGCGGAATTGATGGCAGCTGAAGAAGGAAATACCGCGCGCGATAAGGCGCTTGCTGCCATCCCGATGGCGTGGACTTCGTCCGAGCCGACGGTCGTTGATGTTGAGAACGGTACGTTGACCGGTGTCAGCGGAGGAACGGCCAACATTACTTACACCTTCGGCGGTTTGACGTCGACTTGTGCCGTGACGGTGGTATCTTGTGATGCTACTACCGATACGGAGGTGTCCGGTGGTGCGTTGCAGATGTCTGTTGCCGGTGGCTCGGCGGCCGACTCGTTGTCCGGCTTGGTTCCCGGCGACGTGGTGACGGTGACAGTCACAGCCCAAGACGGCTATGTGATGGTTCCGGGTTCACTGACCTACACCTTGGCTGACGGTACGGTTTGCAAGGTGCTGAACAAGGAATTGACGATGAATTCCGCGAACTTCGGTAGTGAAGCCTTTGCAGGCAACACCTTCCAGTTCACGATGCCTGCTGAGGATGTGGAGTTAACAGCTCAGTTTGAGCCGACCACCACCCAGAACTTCCGTGTGGATACCGTGGGTACCGGCTTGCGCAAGAAGGGTGAAGGCTACGACGGCATTCGTTTCTTGACGCGTATGAACTTCGGCGAAGGTGAAGGCGAAATCAAGTTTAACGAGATTGCCGGTATGGAGACGCCGGTGCTGACCGTGAAATACAACGGTGTAGAGCGCACGGTGACCGAGTTTGGTTCTCTCTTAGCGCGCGGCGATACCGTCCCGACAGAGGATGCGTATTGGAAGAAGTCCGTTGCCTACACGGCCGGCGGCAATATGAACTTGCTCGACTACACGGATAAATACATTGATTTCACCGTGGTGGTTACCAAGGGCGAGAATGTGCTTGAGGAAGTCTTTAATGCACGTCAGTATACGGCACGTGGTTACATCGTCCTTGAGGGTGTGGGAACCATCCTCTGCGATAACGCGTTGACGAACTGCGTGAATGATGCTAAAGGCATCACGGCCTAAACCACAAAAGGAGGTAAATGAATATGAAAAAATACGTAAAACCCCTTTTGGAGGTTCTGGAACTTACAGCTGACGAAGCGCTTGCCGCTATCGTGAACAGCGAACCCGAAGTGGAAGACAACGAGGATTTCTCGGCGTAATCTTTCAACAAATAACACCGCCTCATCCAAACGGATGAGGCGGTGTTTTGTTATGCAATCCGATTTTAAGACGCCGGTTCGCCATCTTCGATGACGTTTATGGAGCGCGTGCTTATCATGTCACAGGGTATTTGCCGCCGTAGTTGAAAGACAGCGGGTTAAGAAAACGAAAACACGGGTTACGCTTGTAACAAACCGTAAATTGTACGAGCGCATTTGTAGACGTCGCCGCCACCCATGGTGAGTACCAAGTCGCCCGGTTGTGCGTTTTCTGCCACGAACCGACTGATTTCGTCAAATGTCGCGAGGTAGTGTGCGCCGTCAATGCGGTCGGTGATTTGCCCAGAGGACACGTTCCATTCGTTTTGCTCGCGCGAGCCCATAATGTCACTGACAATCACCTTGTCTGCCAGCGACAAGGCGGCGGCAAACTCGTCCAGATGCCGCGCCGTCCGCGAATACGTGAATGGTTGGAAAATCGCCCAGATACGCTTATACGGCAACGCGCGTGCCGCCGTGAGCGTGGCGACAATTTCCGTCGGATGATG
>JAZSOY010000115.1:0-5750 GCA_045537155.1 Acutalibacteraceae bacterium | reverse complement strand
CTCTTTCGCTTGCGCGCTTGCGATGTCTTCCATCGCCCGGATTTCTTCATCCGTGTAAATTAACGGGTAGTTAATTTTCGTTCTTTGCATTGTTTAATTTTCAAGGTCCTTCGCTGCCCTTCCTCAAGACAGCTTTGCTATCATACCATTCCCATCCCCCTTTGTCAACACCTTTTTTGCGTTTTTTTGAAAATTTTTACGCTTTTTTTCGAATAAAGATGTGCCCGGATAACGGCGGTAGATTCCAACTGTTTTCACAACACGCCGCATCGCCGACCAACGGCTCACAATCACCCATGCCGGTCACCGCCACCGTCTGCTCACGACAGTTCACCGCACATACCAACACCCCGTTCTCGTCGCGACGCTCAAACAGTACCACACCGTCCGGTGCCGACAGCGGACAAAAGGCTCCCTCGCGCAACACCGGTTGCGAGGCACGCACCGCACCCAGTGCGGCAAACCAATCCACCAGTTCCGTATTTTCCTGCCCCCACGGATAACATCCGCGATTGAACGGGTCGCGATATCCCTCCAGACCGGCTTCATCGCCGTAATAGATACACGGTACACCCGGCACGCAGTATTGTAACACCGCCGCCAGTTTTAATAACCGCAACCCCTGCTCACGTTGTCTTGCACTCATCGTCTGTTCCGATTGCCACCGACGTCCTCTGCCATTCGACGGCTCCCCTGCCAACAAGGTCAGCGCACGCTCCGTATCGTGCGTGCCGAGTGAGTTCATCAGCAACCGCGTCACCTGTGGCGGATAATTTTCCACCACCGCGCACACGCGCTCAAAAAACTGTGCCGCGTTGCCGTCACGCACCACATCCAAAATCGCCTGCCGGAACGGATAGTTCATCACGCTATCCAATTGTTTGCCAAGTAAATATCGGCGGCGATGTCCGTAACTGTGTTTGTTGCTGGCGTCCTCCCAGACTTCGCCCAATACCACTGCGTCGGGTTTTTCTGCTTTCACGCGCACGCGCAAAGCATCCAAAAACCCATCCGGCAATTCATCTGCCACATCCAATCGCCATCCCGACGCACCGGCGGCCAACCAGTTCGCCGCTATTCCGTTTTCGCCGTTGATATACACCATAAAACTATCGTTTAATTCGTCTACTTCGGGCAAGGTTGGAAACCCCCACCAACCGGCATAGTGCTCCGGCCAGTGCGAAAAGTGATACCAACCGGCATACGGCGATTCCGGCGACTGATAGGCTCCCACCGTGTCGTACCGTCCGTTACGGTTAAAATATTCGCTGTCTGCGCCGGTGTGGCTGAACACACCGTCCAATATAACCCGTATACCGGCTTGTTTTGCCGCGTCGGTTAACGCACAAAAATCTTCTTTCGTACCGAGCATCGGGTCGATGCGTTCATAACTCGCCGTATCGTATCGGTGGTTGGAATGTGACTCGAAAATCGGGTTGAGATACAAGCAGGTCACCCCGAGTTTTTGCAAATACGGCAGTTTTTCGCGAATGCCCTGCAAATCGCCACCAAAAAAATCGTTATTTCGTACCGTGCCGGTCGCATCGGGTTGCCAATGGGGTTGTTCCCCCCACGCATCGTGCCGTACACGGTCAGTGGGCACACCGTGTTTTTCCGTACCGGAACACGCAAAGCGGTCCGGAAACACCTGATACATTACCCCGCCTGCCAACCAATCCGGTGTGGTAAACCCCTTCTCATAACAAGTCAACTGCCAACGTGCGCCATCCTGCTCGGAAACGGCGGCTGTACCGTCCGACTGTTTTATTAAAAACCGCCGACCGAATTCGGTGTCGACTGCAAACCCATACCAATACAACCCAGCCTTTTGCGGTGTATAGCGGCAGTCCCACCATTCGTACTCACCCTCTTGTCCGGCCCAAAACATACCGTCCCATTGCTCGGTACCGGTGTCCTCACAACGAAGCAGCCACGCCGCACAACAATGCCACGCGCGCGGCAGACAAATACGGAACAGCACGGCTGTTCCTTCTTCCACCGCCCCAAACGGCGTACGATATTGCTCATCTCTGGAATTAAATAGGTGCATGCAACGCCCCTCCTTATATACACATATTATTATGCCACAATTTTGGCTTTAGTACAAGCCATCAATTATTTCCTTATCATAAATTGAAAAAGCGGTTGTATCCTGTTGTTTTTTCTTGTATAATAGACGCAAGAGCAAGCAAAGGAGTATCGCGGAATGAAAATTGTTTGTGTTTGCACCGGTAACATTTGTCGCAGTCCGATGTTGACCTATCTGTTGCGTGATGCGCTGAAACAAGAGGGGATTCCGTGCGAAGTCAGCGGTGCCGGAACCGACACGCGCGACGGTGCACCGCCGTCACCGCACGCCATTACCGTTATGCACGAAATCGGCGTGGATATTTCCGAAAATCGCTCTCGCCAACTTACCTTTGACATTGCGGACGAAGCCGACCTTTTTGTCGCGTTGTCGGTAGCACACGGCGTAACGCTCGCGTTTCAATACGGCGTGAAACCGGAGAAAATCATTGTGCCCGGTGACGGAATCGCCGACCCGTTCGGCAGGGATTTGGAAACCTATCGTACCTGCCGCGATTTGTTGGTCAATGCCTTGCCTCAACTGGTGGCAGACATCAAGGCGCGGTTATGAGTACTGTCCGTATTGTGCCGATGCGCGCCGAACATCTGTCGTCGCTGGCCACCTTGGAGGCGACTTGTTTTGCTGACCCGTGGAGCGAAGCGGCGCTGCGTGAGGAATTGGACAACCCCTGTGCGCGGTTTTTGGTCGCCGTCGAGGGGACACAGGTGGTCGGATATCTCGGTTGCCATCACGTTGCCGACGAGGGATTTATTGCCAACGTCGCTGTACACCCTGCTTATCGACGGCGCGGTATTGCCAGAGCGTTGGTGCAGACGGCACAACAGCAAGCCACCGCACTTTCGCGTCTGATGTTGGAAGTTCGGCAATCCAACCACGCGGCTCGCGCGTTGTACGCTTCATTAGGGTTTACTGAAGATGGCATCCGCCCTCGTTTTTATACCCACCCCACGGAGGATGCCGTATTATATAGTTATTACACAGAGTGAGTTGAACGTAATGAACATCTTAGCCATTGAATCCTCCTGTGACGAAACGGCTGCCGCCGTCGTACGTGACGGTCGTGTGGTGTTATCAAACATCGTTGCTTCGCAAGCAGACGAGCATCGGCTATACGGTGGTGTCGTGCCCGAGATTGCCAGCCGTCGCCACGCAGAAGCCATCAGCGGCGTGACCCGTCAAGCACTGGAGGAAGCCAACCTTTCTCTTGGTAATATCGACGCCGTGGCCGTAACCCACGCACCCGGGCTGATTGGCGCGTTATTAGTCGGTGTCAATTTTTCCAAAGGCTTGTCGCACGCTGCCGGTATTCCGTTGGTGCCGGTGCATCATTTACGTTCACACATTGCCGCCAATTACTTGGCACACCCCACACTGGAACCGCCGTTTTTGTGCTTGGTGGTTTCGGGTGGACACACCCACATTGTGCGCGTGGAAGACTACACACACTTCACCGTGTTGGGACGTACCCGTGACGATGCCGCCGGCGAATGTTTCGATAAGGCGGCACGCGCTATGGGGATGCCGTATCCCGGCGGTGTTCATTTAGACCGCACCGCACAGCAGGGTAATCCGCTCGCGTTTTCCCTGCCGCGCCCACAAGTCGAGGGTTCTCTCTACGATTTTAGTTTTTCCGGCTTAAAAACGGCGGTGATTAACTTGTTGCACAAAGCCGAGCAACGCGGTGAAACCCTATCACTTCCGGATTTGTGCGCATCGTTCCAACACACCGTGTGTGACATTCTCTGCACCCACGTGATAGCGGTGGCAGAACAGACCGGCGACACGACGATTGCTTTAGCCGGCGGCGTGTCTGCCAATTCCGGCTTGCGTGCCCGTATGCAAACCGCGTGTGGAGAGCGTGGTTATACGCTGTATACGCCACCGCTGCCGCTGTGTGGCGACAATGCCGCGATGGTCGGCGCACAAGGCTATTACGAATTTCTTGCCGGACATACCGCCGGTATGGATTTGAACGCTTGTGCCACCCTTTCCATCGAATAAACGGCATTTTATACACCGACGACGGACAGTCGCCGGTGTTTTTTTATTTCAGCAAACTTTTTACATATTATTTACATTTTTGGCTTGAAATTGGGAATTTTATCTGTATAATGGTAAATAGGGAAAGTTGAGAATTTTTACTTTACCCCCACGAAAGGAGAACGCATTATGACGAACGCATTGACCACCAATCCGTCGGTTCTGGCATGGATTCAAGAAAAGATTGAACTCACTCAGCCTGACCGTGTTCTGTGGATTGACGGTTCCCATGAGCAATTGGAGGAACTTCGTGCCGAAGGTTGCAGCACCGGTGAACTGTATAAACTGAACGAGGAGAAACTGCCGGGCTGTTACTTGCATCTGTCTGCATTGAACGACGTTGCCCGTGTTGAAGGACGCACCTTTATCTGCTCTGAAAAAGAAGAAGATGCCGGCCCGACCAACCATTGGATGGCGCCTGACAAGGCCTATGACTTGTTGTACGATATCGCACGCGGTGCTTACAAAGGCCGTACGATGTATATCATCCCGTATTCGATGGGCCCGGTTGGTTCTCCGTTTGCCAAATACGGCATTGAGTTGACCGACTCCATCTACGTGGTTATCAGCATGGCAATTATGACTCGCATGGGCAAACAAGTTTACGAAGCACTGGGCGATTCCAACGACTGGATTCGCGGTTTGCACTGCAAATGTGATATTGACGAAGACAAACGGTATATCTGCCACTTCCCGCAAGATAACACGATTATTTCCGTCAACTCCGGTTACGGTGGAAACGTGTTGTTGGGCAAAAAATGCTTTGCGTTGCGTATCGCATCCAACCTTGGCCGTCAAGAGGGCTGGTTGGCTGAGCATATGTTGATTCTCGGTTTGGAAGACCCCCAAGGTAAAACAACGTATGTGGCTGCTGCGTTCCCGTCGGCTTGCGGAAAAACCAACTTGGCGATGTTGATTCCTCCGGAATTGTATCGTGAAAAAGGGTATAAAGTCTGGTGTGTCGGCGACGACATCGCATGGATGCGCATCGGCGAGGACGGCCGCTTGTGGGCGTGCAACCCCGAAAACGGTTTCTTTGGCGTGGCACCCGGCACCAATATGAAATCCAACCCCAACGCGTTGATTTCCACCCAGAAGAACACCATCTTTACTAACGTGGTGCACAACCTGGATGACAACACCGTTTGGTGGGAGAGCCTGGATAAGAACCCGCCTAAGAACGCGCGCAACTGGAAAGGCGAGATGTGGGATTGCACCGATGGTTCAAAGGGTGCTCATCCGAACTCTCGTTTCACCGCGCCGGCACAGAACTGCCCCTGCATCTCTTCGGAATTTGATTCTCCTGCCGGTGTGCCGATTTCCGCCATCATCTTCGGTGGTCGTCGTGCGAAAACGGCTCCGCTGGTGTACCAGTCTCGCGATTGGGACCATGGCGTATTCGTAGGCTCCATTATGGCGTCTGAAACCACCGCTGCCGCGACCGGCGCTGTTGGCGTCGTGCGCCGCGACCCGATGGCCATGTTGCCGTTCTGCGGTTATCATATGGGCGACTACTGGGCACATTGGATTGAAATGGGTAAGAAACTCGGTGATAAAGCTCCGAAAATCTTCAACGTCAACTGGTTCCGTACCGATGACGAAGGACATTTCCTGTGGCCCG
>JAZSOY010000119.1:0-4572 GCA_045537155.1 Acutalibacteraceae bacterium | reverse complement strand
ACCTGGCAACGGTCGGTTTTTCCGTCGAGCAAGTCCGATTTTAAACCGGGCGACAAGGAATAGCTGTAAGAATTCAGACCAGTTGATGGGACGGCGAAGTTGCACGCTGTCTTGCGTACTTGCGGCGCAGGTCTGGAACAGTCTGTCAAGACGCTTACATCGCACCCGGACGCTTGGACCCAACAGGCTCCGGTTTTATAATCGCCGGTGTGGGAACACCCGGCAGAGTGTGCGGTTTTGGCGTCGCCCGCCAACGAAACAAATTTCAAGGAGGCGTTTTTCAGTGGCAGTCAAGGAAAAGATTCGTATTCGTATTAAGGGGTATGACCATCAATTGGTGGACCAGTCCGCCGAAAAGATTGTGGAAACTGCTCGCCATACCGGCGCTCGCGTTTCCGGCCCCGTGCCGCTTCCCACAGAGAAGGAAGTTGTCACCATCTTGCGTGCCGTGCACAAGTACAAGGATTCTCGTGAACAATTTGAGTCCCGTACGCACAAGCGTTTGATTGACATCCTGCGGCCCTCGAATAAGACAGTCGAGGCTCTTATGGGCCTTGAGCTCCCCGCCGGTGTGGAAATCGAAATCAAACTGTAATGCCGGTTTGACGAAGGGAGACCTTCGGTTCCATTTCAGCGAGGTCACGTTCCTGCGAACAGCGTTACGCGGTTGTGGGAACCAATAACCAAGGAGGTATAGACAATGCAAAAAGGCATCATCGGCAAGAAAATCGGCATGACGCAGATTTTCGACGAAAAGGGCAATGTCGTTCCGGTTACGGTCATTGAGGCCGGTCCCTGCGTCGTTGTTCAAAAGAAAACGCTCGAAAACGACGGCTACACCGCTGTGCAGCTCGGTTTCGGCGACATGAAAGCACAAAAAGTCAACAAGCCCATGAAAGGTCACTTCGACAAAGCGGACGTCGCTCCCAAAAAGGCGTTGCGTGAGTTCCGTTTTGACGATTGCGACGCGTACAACGTGGGCGACATCGTCAAGGCAGACACCTTCGCCAGCGGCGATGCGGTTGATGTGGTCGGCATCAGCAAAGGTAAGGGTTATGCCGGCGTCATCAAACGTTGGAACCACTCCCGTTTGAAGGAAAGTCACGGTACGGGCCCGGTTGCCCGTCACGCCGGCTCGTTGGGTGCGTGTTCCTCTCCTTCCCGTGTATATAAGGGAATGAAGGGCGCCGGCCATCTGGGTGTTGAGCGTGTGACCGTTCAGAACCTGAAGGTTGTGAAGGTCGATGTGGAGAACAATCTCATCGCCGTTCGCGGCGGTGTTCCCGGCCCGCGCGGTGGGTTGGTCCTGCTCTCCGATTCCGTGAAGGCGTAAGGGAAGGAGGAAGTTATCATGGCTACTGTTTCTACATTTGATATGACCGGCAAGCAAACCGGTACGATGGAATTGGCGGATACCGTGTTCGGTATCGCTCCCAATGCTACCGTTATGCACAGCGCCGTTGTCAATTATCTGGCAAATCAACGTCAGGGCACTCAGTCCACCCTTACTCGTTCCGAGGTGAGCGGCGGCGGTCGCAAGCCCTGGAGACAAAAGGGCACCGGTCACGCCCGTCAGGGTTCGACGCGTGCTCCGCAATGGACGCACGGCGGTATTGCCCTCGGTCCGAAGCCGCGTAGTTACAATTACGTGTTGCCGAAGAAAGTCCGTCGTTTGGCTTTGAAATCGGCCTTTTCTTCGAAAGTGCTCGCCGGCGAGATGTTGGTTCTGGACGAGCTGACGTTGGAAGCCGTACGCACCAAGACCGTTGTTGAGACGCTAAAAGCGCTCGAAGCGAAGAAAAAGGTGCTCATTGTTCTTCCGGAGAAGGACGAAAAAGCGATTTTATCCGCTCGCAACATTCCCGGTGTGAAGACCGCACTGGTCAACACCTTGAATGTGTATGATGTCCTCAACTGCGATACGTTCATCGTGGTGAAGGATGCGGTTGCAAAAATTGAGGAGGTGTACGCATAATGAACGCTCGTGACATTATTCTCGCGCCGGTCATTACGGAAAAAGCGGTAACGCAGTTACCCGAGAAAAAGTACACCTTCCGTGTGGACAGCCGCGCTAACAAAATTGAGATTGCCAAAGCGGTGGAAGAAATCTTCGGCGTAAAAGTCGCTAAAGTGAACACCATCAGCATGAAAGGGCATCTGCGCCGCATGGGCCGTCACGAAGGCTATACTTCCGATTGGAAGAAAGCCATCGTTACCTTGACGCCCAACTCCAAGACCATCGAGTTCTTCGACGGTATGTTCTAATCGACGCCCGTCGATAACCAAGGTCAGGCAATGTATGGGACACCTCTCCCACAGGGAGAAAGCGGCCGTGTCCCGCTAAGCCAAGAAATAGGAGAGTGAATGGAATGGCTACCAAAATGTATAAGCCGACTACACCGGGACGCCGCGGTATGTCCGTTCTGGACTACAGTGAGCTGTCCAAGGTGGCTCCGGAGAAGAGCTTGTTAGCCCCTCTGGATAAGAAATCCGGCCGTAACAGCTACGGTCGTATCACCGTTCGCCATCGTGGCGGCGGTAACCGTCGTAAGTATCGTATCATCGACTTCAAGCGCAACAAGCTGGGCGCTGCCACGGTGTTGACGCTGGAGTACGACCCCAACCGCAGTGCGAACATTGCGTTGGTGCAGTACGAGGACGGCGAGAAACGCTACATCGTTGCTCCGCAAGGCTTATCCGTCGGAGAAGTGATTGCTACCGGCAAAGATGCCGACATTAAGCCCGGCAACGCATTGCCGTTGGCGAACATCCCCACCGGTACGTTCATCCACAACGTGGAATTGTACCCCGGTAAGGGCGCACAGCTTGCTCGTGCCGCCGGTGTGATGGCTCAACTCGTTGGTAAAGAAAACAACCTCGCGATGATTCGTTTGCCTTCCGGTGAAATGCGGAACATTCCGTTGAACTGCATGGCAACGGTCGGTCAGGTTGGTAACCTGGACCACGAGAATGTGAAAATCGGTAAAGCCGGTCGTAAACGTCACATGGGATGGCGTCCGACCGTCCGCGGTTCGGTCATGAACCCCTGCGATCACCCGCACGGTGGTGGTGAAGGTAAATCCCCCATCGGTCGTCCGGGCCCGGTCACCCCGTGGGGTAAACCGGCGTTGGGTTACAAGACCCGTAAGCATCACAAGGTTTCCGATAAATTTATCGTGAAACGTCGTAACGGTAAGTAAGCGAAAGGAGATTCATTTTTATGGGTAGAAGCGTAAAGAAGGGTCCTTTCGTACAGCCCGTTCTGTTGAAAAGGATTCAAGAGATGAACAATGCCGGGGAGAAACGTATCCTCAAGACGTGGAGCCGTGCCTCCACCATCTTCCCGGATTTCGTCGGACACACCATTGCGGTGCACGACGGACGCAAGCATGTGCCGGTATATGTTACCGAGGATATGGTCGGTCATAAGTTGGGCGAGTTCGCCCCCACCCGTACCTTCCGCGGTCACGTCGGCTCAAAAACCACGAAGTAAGCGGTTGAAAGGAGAGAAACGTTATGGAAGCAAGGGCGCAAGTAACCTACGTCCGTATGTCCCCTCGCAAAGTTAAAATCGTTCTCGACCTCATCCGCAATAAACCGGTTGATGTCGCGCTTGCGATTACACACAACATTTCCAAGGCTGCGGGTGAGCCTGTTGAAAAACTGCTCAAATCCGCACTGGCCAACGCTGAGAATAACTACAACATGGACAAAAACAACCTGGTAGTGTCCGAGTGCTTTGTCTGCCCGGGTCCGATTCTCAAGCGTATCCGTCCGAGAGCTCAAGGTCGTGCGTTCCGCATCGAAAAGAGAACGTCGCACATCACCGTGGTGCTCAAGGAAAAGGAATAAGCGAAGGAGGAGAATTATGGGACAGAAAGTCAATCCCCACGGTCTGCGTGTCGGTGTAATCAAGGATTGGGATTCCCGTTGGTTCGTGAAAAAGAATCAAATCGGTGATACCATCGTATCCGATTACAACCTGCGTAAGTATCTGAAACAGACGCTGTTTGCCGCCGGTATTTCGAAAATCGAAATCGAGCGTGATGCGACGCGTGTCCGTGTGAACATCCATTGTGCCAAACCCGGTCTGGTGATTGGTAAGGGCGGCGCGGAAATTGAAAAACTCCGCCTGACCTGTGAAAAGATGCTCGGCAAGACTACCTTGGTAAACATTGTCGAGATTAAAGCCCCCGACGTCAACGCACAGTTGGTCGCTGAAAACATTGCACAGCAGTTGGAGAAACGTATTTCCTTCCGTCGTGCTATGAAACAGTGCATCGGCCGTGCGATGAAGATGGGCGCTCGCGGCATTAAGACGCAGGTGTCCGGCCGTTTGGGCGGCGCCGAAATTGCCCGTGTGGAGCAATACCACGAGGGTACCATTCCGCTGCAGACGTTGCGTGCGGACATTGATTATGGTTTTGCGGAGGCAAACACCACCTACGGCCGTATCGGCGTTAAAGTGTGGATTTACCGCGGCGAGGTTCTCGCCGGTGCGGTGCAGAAGCCCCGTCGGGAAGGAGGCCGCAAGTAATGCTGCTACCGAAGAGAGTCAAATATCGCCGCGTT
>JAZSOY010000173.1:0-3134 GCA_045537155.1 Acutalibacteraceae bacterium | reverse complement strand
AATAACACGTCCTCCACCAGATACCGCGCTAAGTTGTATCCCGATGCCGTGACAAAGAAACTGCTCCGTCCCTGCCGCGGATTGAGTTCAAACAATTTATAACGGCAGTCGCGGCTGTCTAACTTGAAATCAAAGTTCGCAAACCCGACATACCCGATGTCCTCTAAAAATGTCTTGATTTGGCGCAACAGTTGTCGGTCCTCCGTCGGAATGATGGCGGCGTAACTGCCGATGCCCTCCGGCGAATGTTCCTCCAGCAACGCTTGTCCCAACGCCATCAACCGCACGTGGCCGTCCTTGCCGCAATAGCAATTCAGCACACGCATATGGCTGTCATCGCCCGGAATGTATTCCTGAATGATGAGGTGGTCTTGGTATTCCGAACCGTAAATCGCCGCGACAATCTCGCGGAATTCCTGCTCGTTTTGCGCCACAAATACCTTTTTCTTGTGCGGAAAACGGCAGTTCCAATACGCCACGCTATTGGACGGCTTGATGACCACCGGAAACGTAAACGGTACGACAAATCCCTCGTAACTGTTCACCGTCACGGTGCAGGTCTTGGGATAGTCAAAGCCGTATTGGTCGCACAAGGCATAAAACGATTCTTTCATACTCAGCCGCATCAGCAACTCTTCGCTGATGCTGACAAAGTGGTAATACGGGCGCAACGCGTCTTGATTGCGGGACAACAACTTGACATAGTTGTCACCGCACGGCACCAACAACAGCGGTGTGTCTTTGGCATATTGACCGGCAAAGTCAATCAGGGTGCGGCAAAATACCTCGTCCTCTTCCAGACGCGGTTCCACCACTTCCACCGACACAATCTGGCTGTTGGCGGTGGCGCCCAACCGCCCTTTACCGATGGCGACGGAATGTAACCCGTACGCCTCGTGGAACGAGCGCGCCATACCGTATACGTTGATATCACTGCCCAGCAATACCGGGACAAATTTGAGTTGTTCCATTGCGAACACTCCTTTTTATACTCCGCGGCGGCGTTTTACGCGTTGGTGGAGTAGTTCGGGGCTTCCTTGGTAATCGAAATATCGTGGGGATGGCTCTCACGCAGACCGGCGTTGGTGATACGCACAAACTGACTGCGTGCCTGCAATTCTTCAATGTTGTGGCAACCGCAGTAACCCATACCGGCACGCAAGCCGCCCATCAACTGATACACCGTGTCGGACAGCGGTCCTTTGTAAGGTACACGCCCCTCGACGCCTTCGGGAACAAGTTTTTTGTTGTTTTCTTGGAAATACCGGTCTTTACTGCCCTGCGCCATCGCGCCCAAACTGCCCATACCGCGGTATACTTTGAACTGACGGCCTTGGTACAATTCGGTTTCGCCGGGCGATTCCTCGCAACCGGCGACCAGCGAGCCGACCATCACGGTGCTCGCACCGGCCGCCAACGCTTTTACCATATCGCCGGAATACTTCAGACCGCCGTCGGCAATCACCGGAATCCCGTATTTGGCGGCAGCGCACGCCGCGTCGTAAATCGCGGTAATCTGCGGCACACCGATACCGGCAACGATACGTGTGGTGCAGATAGAACCCGGGCCGATACCCACTTTGACCGCGTCCGCACCGGCTTCAATCAGTGCTTCGGCGGCGGCGGCGGTGGCGATGTTACCCGCAATCACCGGCGTATTCGGGAACGCTTTTTTGACGTTGCGCAGGCAGTTGATGATGTTGCGGCTGTGACCGTGTGCCGAGTCCAGAACCAACACGTCGACTTGCGCTTTAATCAGCTCCGCGGCACGCTCTAACACGTCGGCGGTCGTACCAATCGCCGCACCGCACAACAATCGGCCACCGGCATCGCGCGCCGAGTGGGGGTACTTGACGGCTTTTTCAATGTCCTTGATGGTGACCAAGCCTTTGAGGTAACCGTTTTCGTCCACAATCGGCAATTTTTCAATGCGGTGCTGCCGCAAAATTTCCTGCGCCTGCTCCATCGTGGTGCCCACCGGTGCCGTGATGAGGTTGTCCTTCGTCATGACTTCGCCGATGCGTTGGCTGAAATCCGTCAAAAACCGCATATCGCGGTTGGTCAAGATGCCCACCAGTTTGCCGTCGCGGCAAATCGGGACACCGGAAATGCGGTATTTGCCCATCAATTCGTTGGCGTCCTCCACCAGATGGTCGGGGGAGAGGAAAAACGGGTTGACGATGACACCGTTTTCGGAACGCTTGACGCGGTCCACTTGGTCCGCTTGCGCTTCGATGCTCATATTCTTGTGCACGATGCCGATACCACCCTCACGCGCAATCGCAATCGCCATACGTGCCTCGGTCACGGTGTCCATTGCCGCCGTCATCACGGGGGTGTTCAGCGTAATCGTTTTCGTGAGTTTGGTGGTCAGGTCGATGTCTTTCGGTAACACGTCCGATTCTGCCGGAATCAGCAGCACGTCATCAAACGTTAATCCCTCTTTCAAAAATTTCTCGCCTGCGTTGATGTTGACCATACAAGTTCCTCCTTTATTCGTCGTCACCCAATTTGAGCACCGCCATAAACGCTTCCTGCGGCACCTCGATACTGCCGAGTTGACGCATACGTTTTTTACCTTCTTTTTGTTTCTCCAACAACTTCTTTTTCCGCGTGATGTCGCCGCCGTAGCACTTCGCCAACACGTCTTTTCGCATCGCTCGCACCGTTTCGCGAGCGATGATTTTGCCGCCGATAGCCGCCTGAATGGGTACTTCAAACAACTGCCGCGGAATGTTGTCCTGCAATTTTTCGCACAGCCGCCGTCCACGTGCGTACGCGTTGCCGGCAAACACGATGAACGACAGCGCGTCCACCACTTCGCCGTTGAGCAGAATGTCCAGTTTCACCAAATCGGATTTCTGGTAGCCCTTTAATTCATAATCAAAACTCGCGTAACCGCGTGTGCGCGATTTCAGCGCGTCAAAGAAGTCATACACAATCTCATTCAGCGGTAGTTCATAATGAATATCCACCCGCGTTTGGTCGAGATATTTCATATCGCGGAAAATGCCGCGCCGCTGTTGGCACAATTCCATAATGTTGCCGACGTAGTCCGTCGGTGCCAGAATGTGTGCCTCCGCAATGGGTTCCTCCGCCGAGGCAATGGTGGTCGGGTCGGGGTAGTTGGTGGG
>JAZSOY010000140.1:0-7374 GCA_045537155.1 Acutalibacteraceae bacterium | reverse complement strand
AACCCTGGACACCCTGATTAAGAGTCAGGTGCTCTACCAACTGAGCTAATGGTGCTCGATGAACTGCTTGACTATAATACACTATCATCCGGCCGTTGTCAAGGGCAAATTGTAAAATTTTTCATTCTTTTTCTGGTTTTTTAACGCAGGAGTAGCCGGAGTTCGGAACGGGTGATGCATCCGGTTCCAAACGCCAATCCAACATACACGCCGCACAAACAAAGAATACCCAATACCGTTAAAAATATACCGGGCAACGTGTTAACCGCGGGAAGACGCGTCAGACATATCGTGATGACAGATGCCATCACGGAAACCATCAGAGGACGCAGTACCCAGCGTTTCCAACGGAGGGATACACCGGTGACCTTGAGTAAACGATGTACATTCAAAAACGATGTCAGTAAATTACTGCCGACCATGATACCCAAAAAACCACCCATGCCGTAGCGAGGTACCAGTAACCAAATACAAACGATACGCAGTGCTGAGTCTGTGACACTGTATTTGAGGGCGCTGTTTTGTTGATTTAATCCTTTCAACATACCGTCCACAATGCTCTCGGTGTACATAATCGGTGTCAACGGTGCCAGTACACGCAGATACACACCGACCTCCGTGCTGTTGTAAAGCAATAATCCCAGTTCACTCGCAAATACCGTAAACACCGTGCCGATGAGTATGGAGGACAATAAGGTGATATGTAACACGGTTTCCACTGCACGGTTAATTTTACTCTGCTGATGCAAGGTGTTGGCCGAAGAGATTTCCGGAATGAGCAGGGTAGACATGGCGGATAAAAAAGAAGCAGGGAAGAAAATCAATGGCAGTGCCATTCCTTTTAATGCGCCGAACTGCGACAATCCACGCTCTTGTGAACCGCAATAGGCGGCAATGCTGTTGGGAACCAGTATGTTTTCAATCGTACGCAAAATGGTATGCAGGTATCGACCGGCGGTAATGGGAACGGCAATGGTGAGTAACCGCTTGATTATGGGTAATGGACGCGAAACACGTTGCGGCGGTGGTTCTTTTGCCAAGAGGCGTTGGTCATACCAATAACCGATAGCGATGGCAGCGCACGCCACCCATTCAGCGACGGTGTCGCCAATCATCACCGCACGACAGGCGATAGCTAATCCTTGCGTAGCGTAGCGACCAATCAACAGAATGACCACAACCATACGTACAGTTTGTTCCAACAGTTGTGCGCGTGAATTGTGCGCCACGCGACGACGTGCTACGAAATACCCTTTTAAGCAAGAAGAAATACCCATTGACGGTAAACTGAGCGACAAGACACGCAGAGCCGGGATGGCACGGACATCTTTAATCCAATATTGGCTGATGGGGGTAGCAAGGCCATAAATCATACCGGTGGACAACACACCGATAATGAGGCTCAATGACAGAGCACGCCGCAGCACACGGCGTACCGATGACGGTGTCCCGCATACCAATTCGTCCGACACCAATCGTGTGACGGCGGTAGAAATGCCGGAGGTGGCAAAGGTAGAGCCTAACACGTAAATGGAGATAACCAACTGGTACAGCCCCATACCTTCTTCGCCGATTTGATTGGATAAGTAGATGCGGAAAAAAATCCCGATGGTACGCAAAATCAAAGAAGTGGCGGTTAAAATAACCGCATTTTTCATAAACACAGCGTGCTGTCGCACCATACTACCCCCAACTGCAAATTATCGATTATTGTATAATGTAGCTAAATGGTCCCAAAAAGTACGGTCTACTTCACCGGTTTCCGGGAAACCGGTAACCGCTTGCAACGCACGGACACGGGCCGCGGTTGCTTGGTCATATTGACCATTGATAATCAAGGCGGGTAACGCTTGAAACACATCGCCTAAAGTGTCCAAGATAGCTTGCAAAATATATACCTCATTGCCGCTGTCGCCGCGCCGCAGTATGAATTGGGGCGAAGAAAACGGTTGAACCGCGACAGCTTCGGTCAGCAACGTCAGAGCGTCGAGATAGTCATTGACCAGTCGTTCCCACGTCACGCTATCCACCGAACCGGTCACCGGCAATCCATTGGCTAACTGAAATTGTCGCACGGCCTCGGTGGTTTCCGGTCCATAAATACCATCGACGGCTAATTCATTGTGGTTGTTGTCCACTAAGGCCAATGTGCGCAAGTATTCTTGAATTTCACGAATGTGTTCGCGTCGTTCCCAATCGGTATAGGTCATACAGCACCCTCCTCAATGGTATAGCCCACCGGTTGACCGGTCTGGCGTTCTCTGCCGACGGTTAAATCTTCATAGAGTGAGGCAATTCTATCCCACGTATTTGCCCCTACCACACCGTTGGGGGATAACCCGAATTGGGTTTGAAATGCCCGTACCGCGTCTTCGGTTGTATCGTCAAATACGCCGGTTACGGTGACGGTGGGAATGGCAGTATACGTTTGTGAAATCACGGATAAATACTCCTGCAAGAAGGTCACATATTGTCCTTCAGCGCCCAGTGTCAACGGTTCTCCCGGATAGGGCGCTACGCGATTTTCGGGGAGTTCCAGTGTGTCAATAATGCCACGATACGCGTTGTAAAGTTCTGCCCATGTTTGTTCTCCGACGATGCCGTCCGCCGCCAATCCCACCACTTGTTGAAAGGCGCGCACCGCTGCGGCGGTGGTTTCATCAAACGTGCCGTTCACGGGTATCACGGGCACGGTATCATAGAATTCGGCCACCACGGCTAAAAAGTATTGAATGACACGGACCTCGTCTCCGGTGTCACCCAACCGTAACACTTCGGAAAACTGCTTACGAACATCCTCCAGCGAAATACCTTCCGAATCCAATTCGGCTAATCGTTTGACACTGGTGTATATATAAGCAATACGATACCAAGTCTGTTTCCCGATAATGCCGTCTTCCGTCAAACCGAAAATCCGTTGAAAGGCACGAACAGCGGCATCCGTATCGGTTCCGAAGACACCGTCTGTCGTTTCAATTTTCGGAATAGCCGGATAATTGCGCGAGATGCGATTGAGTTGGATTTGTTTCGTCAGAACATCATTACCGATATCACCAAGGCGCAACGCTTGCCCGGGGTAGGAGGGTTGGTTGTTGTCTACCGGTGCGTCGGTGACGATTTCAATCGAATCCCCGAAATAGAATTGTAAAATTTCAAGGGAATTCAATCCATCTTCCGCTAATTCCACCGTACCCCACTGAGATAAACCTTCACATTGCGTGGTGGTACCGTTACAATACTGGGTAAAGTAGGGTTCGATATTTCCCTGACGACGCACATAATCGTTAAAAATATCGTCCACCAGACGGCTGATATTGTCAAAAATATCGCGGTTTTGCGAGTACGATTGGTCAAACTGTGTACGATTGGTGATGTCAAAATCATAACCGCGACTGGGATACCATTCGGTATATATACGGTTGAGTGCAAATGAAATTTGTGAAAGAATATTCGCACGCAAGGAACTGACCGGCCAAGTAGGGTAGATTTCGCTGGAAGCCACATTTTTGATGTAATCCGGGAAAGGAACTGTCACATTCGGCGCATCCTCATCGGGTGCGCCTAAATGCACAGTAATCGTTTCAGGAATAAACGGCAAATCGGCCATACCACACAATCCTTTCAAAAAATATCACAAGGTGTTTCTCGGCACGCGAAAAATGAGTTCGGGATTTTCGGATTCGTCAAACTCCGGCAACGGAACGAGCGAAACCGGTTGGATTGTTGGAATTCCTCCAAATAGTGGCACATCGGAATTCCGTACCCGATAATATCCGGGGGCGGATGTGTCGATTTCATACAGTACCAACGGCACGTCGGTTTGCGGTTGCAAGGTCAACGACGGGTCGGTTGCCGGTAAGATAACCGGTTCTGTCAAACCGCTGATGTCGGTTAACCGAATTTGAGCCACCTCGGGTTGGCCTTCCGTTTGACGTCGAATCACCACCAGCGCATTCGGGATGGGGAGTGCTTCTTTGGCGGTCGTAACGTGTACCTGTAAAGCCGCGGTAAATGTGTCATTTTGTGTTTCGGGTTCCGGAGGCGTGGCGACCGTCGGTGACTCGGTTTCCGGCGGCGTTACCGTCGATGGCATCGATGTGGCTTGTTGCATACGCAATAATTCTTGCTGATAGCGTTGCATCATGGCGTTAAAATCGGTAGTATCACCATTCATAGGGAGAACCCACCTTTCGTGTTGATAATTATATATATGAACCCACACCCTCAAAAAAGAACTTCCGACATCACGCAAAAAAGCCGCCTCATCATGAGGCGGCTTAACGGAAAGCATACGTTATTTTTCGGCGAGATTACGAATGCACTCGGCACAAACAAAGTGGTCTTTGTACTCCGACACCTGTACCTCGCTACCGCAGAATACGCAGGCCGGCTGGTATTTTTTCAGCACAATGCTATTGCCCTCCACAAAAATTTCCAAAGGTGCCTTGTCGGCAATGTTCAATGTGCGGCGCAGTTCTATCGGCAAAACAATACGCCCCAAGTCATCCAATTTACGGACAATGTCGGTGGATTTCATAACGATTCCTCCACTCTTACGTGTTACGATATTTATACCATAATTGTCAGATTTTGTCAATCCAAAGAAATTTTTGACAAAACAGCGAAAAAGATGGGGAAACTCGCAGAAATCAGTTGAATACCCGACAAAAAAATGGTATGATATTGTATAACTATTTATATATAAAGAGGGTAGCGGTATGGCTTATAAGCGATGGACATACGCTCAATTAGATAAAGAATTGGCTGCACAACTATCGGAAGAGTGTGGTTTAGACCCGTTCCTGTGTTTACTGCTGACCGGTCGCGGTATGGATACGCCCGATTTAGCCATGGATTATTTGGCAGGGAATGAATTGTTCTGTGACCCCTTTGATTATGTGGATATGGATACGGCGACCGACCGCATCCAACGTGCCATTGACGAAGGGGAGAGCATCGCCGTTTACGGAGATTACGATGCCGACGGCATTACGGCAACCGTGTTGCTGTATTCCTATCTACGTAGTCGTGGTGCGCGTGTTATTTATCGGTTGCCGCAACGTGACGGTGAAGGCTATGGATTGCATCATCAAGCCATTGACGAGTTGTTGCGTGAGGGTGTTCAACTGATTATTACGGTGGATAATGGTATTTCCGCCGTGGATGAAGTGGCGTATGCTACCGAGTGTGGCATGGATGTGGTAGTGACCGACCACCATCAACCGCCGGAACGATTGCCGTCGGCGGTGGCAGTCGTTAACCCACATCGCGGCGATTGTCCGAGTGAGTTTAAGGATTTGGCGGGCGTCGGTGTGGCATTCCAGTTGGTATGTGCTTTGGAAGGGGATACCGACCGTATTTTGGAAGATTATGGTGACTTGGTGGCATTGGGCACACTGGCGGATGTGATGCCGCTACGTGGTGACAATCGTGTCTTGGTACGCCGCGGCTTGGAGGTCCTCAACCGTAAAGATGCACGGCTGGGACTTTGCCGACTGCGCGAAGTCGGAGGCGTTGCGCGCCAACTGGATGCCAAAGGCGTTGCCTTTACCATCGCCCCGCGCATCAATGCGGCCGGTCGTATGGGTGACCCTTACAAAGCGGCGGAGTTATTACTGAGTGAAAATGAAGAAGAAGCCACGGCGTTAGCCAGCGAAATTCACCAACTGAATAGTGAACGACAAAGCACGGAACTACATATTCTGGATGAATTAACCGAGCGCCTACATCACGATGAGTCCATGTTGTCGCAACGGGTATTGGTGGTGTGGGGTGAGCACTGGCATCAAGGTGTGTTGGGAATTATTGCGGCACGGCTGTTGGAACGATATGGCAAACCCTGCTTGGTACTGTCCGTGGAAAATGGAATTGCACGTGGTTCCGGTCGTAGTTTACCGGGTTTCTCCCTTTACAATGCGTTGCACGCTTGTGAGGATTGTCTGTTAGGTTACGGTGGTCATGAGCAAGCCGCCGGCTTGACAGTGGAAGCCACACGGTTGGAGGAATTCAGTCAACGCATCAACGACTATGCTGCTCAAGTGGCCTACCGTATGCCGGTAGCGGAATTGCAACTGGATTGCCGTTTGCGTCCCGGTCAACTCAATCCCACGATGTTGGACGTGTTATCTGCGATGGAGCCGGTGGGTGCAGGTAATCCGCGTCCGTTATTCGGGTTGACACACATGGTGTTACAACGCATTGAGCCGGTTGGCGGTGGTAAGCATTTGCGTCTGACACTGATGCGTGATGAGGCGCGTGTGACTGCTATGAAATTTTCCACGCCACCCGAGCGTTTTCCGTATCGTGTGGGTGATGTTGTGGATTTGGCGGTCGCATTAGACCGCAATGAGTACCGTGGCAATGTGAGCGTATCCATTGTGGTACGGGATATACGATATACCGCGTTACCGCAGGAAGGACTGATTGCGGCTTGGTCTGCGTATGAATGTGTCGTGCGGAAGGAGTCGGCAGACAACGTCGTCATGCCGACACGCGAACGACTGGCGCAGGTGTATCGTTTTATAAGACAACACCCGTTTACCGGACCGGTGGATGCGTTGTGTTTTCAGTTGTGTGCGTCGGAGATACCGTGTATTGATGTATTATTAGCGTGCCGCATTCTCTCAGAAGCCGAATTGATAGAATGGCATAATGAGGGAGATACTGTAAGTGTTTCAGTACGGGAAACGGTTGGCAAAAGTGATTTAAGTAAAACACCAACCGCCTGCTATTTGAATCAGCAGGGATAACAGAGGAGGAATGGTCGTGGCAGCGGAAGAAATTAAACGTCAAGAGGATGCCATTGCCGCGTTGCATGAAGCAATCGGAGCAAACGAAAAAAAATACGATTTGGCTATGATTGACCGCGCGATTGCGCTATCGTGTGAAGCGCATAGCGGACAGCGGCGCTATTCCGGTGGGGATTATGTCTGTCATCCGTTACAGGTCGCGTGTATTCTTGTAGAATTGGGCATGGATAACGATGCGATTGTGGCTGCCATTTTACACGATGTGGTGGAAGACACGGCCGTAGAGTTGGAACAAATCGAACAACAATTCAACGCGAATATTGCCCTGCTCGTAGACGGCGTGACGAAAATCACCCAAATGCCGTTTTCCGACAAAGAAGAGCAACAAGCCGAGAATGTGCGCAAGATGTTGATGGCGATGTCGCAGGATATTCGCGTTATCATTATCAAGTTGGCAGACCGCTTGCACAATATGCGAACCAATTCCGGTTGGGACCCGCAGAAACGCCGCGATAAAGCCAAGGAAACACTGGATATTTACGCACCGATTGCGCATCGGTTAGGTATTCGGGCCATTAAGGACGAGTTAGAGGATATTTCCATTCGGTTGTTGGACCCGATGGCT
>JAZSOY010000220.1:0-2919 GCA_045537155.1 Acutalibacteraceae bacterium | reverse complement strand
CATATGGCATGGCTGCTTGAGATAAAGGACCAGAACGGCACAGACCTTTATCCTGAAATTAAAAAGCGTGCTGCGCAAAAGAACGCCAGAGAAAAACACGACGATATGGTTCGGTTCGATTATATTGATAAGTTCGGTTATTATTGTACGGAGAGCTCAGAGCACAATGCAGAATACAGCAATTTTTATATTAAGTCAAAATATCCGGAACTTATCGAACGCTTTAATATTCCGTTGGATGAATACCCGAGACGTTGTGTAAAACAAATAGAAAAATGGATACAGCAAAAGGAAGAAATACTTAACGGTGGAGATATTCAGCACGAGCGTTCAAGAGAATATGCCTCAAGAATTATCGAAGCGATTGTAACCGATACACCTTATCAAATCGGTGGTAATGTGCTCAACACCGGTCTTATTGATAATCTCCCTGCGGATGCTTGCGTTGAAGTTCCTTGCCTTGTCAATGGTAATGGCATACATCCTACTCATATCGGAAGACTGCCGATACAGTGTGCGGCGATGAATCTGACCAACATCAACACACAGCTGTTGACCATTGAAGCGGCGGCAACCGGTAAGAGGGAACACATCTATCAAGCAGCGATGTTAGACCCTCATACTTCCTCTGAGCTTTCCATCGATGATATCATCAAACTGTGTGACGAGTTGTACGAAGCGCACGAAAGTGCCGGTTATCCAATTTTGTGATGTTATCGGTTCGTCACATCTACTGCTGAGGAACAGTTTTAATCTCTCCTTCCGTATTTCCTCAAAACAGAGACTTAAACCCATCGGTTTGTTGG
Source organism: Acutalibacteraceae bacterium (assembly GCA_045537155.1). Lineage (GTDB taxonomy): Bacteria > Bacillota > Clostridia > Oscillospirales > Acutalibacteraceae > RGIG3009. The sequence continues at coordinate 2,113 of JAZSOY010000220.1, read as the reverse complement.
GCGGTATAAAGACTAATCCTACCGGATAGGCAATAACTGATGATGACGGCAACGCAAATATAACCGATGCCTTTTCCGGAAAAAAGTTCAGCAGCCAAAAGTATTGAGGCTAAGGGGCAATTGGTAACACCGCAGAATAAGGCAGTCATACAAAGCGCGGCGGAGAAAGCAACAGGAAGACCCAACAGTGTACCTGCCACGGCGCCAAATGTTGCTCCGATAAACAGTGTGGGAACAATTTCACCACCCTTAAAACCTGCGCTAACGGAGATGCAAGTAAATAGTATTTTACAAGCAAATGCGTAAGGAACAAACTCATTGTTATCAAAAATTTTTTCTATAACGTCCACACCGGCACCGTTATAGTCATAAGAACCGATGGCTATGGTTAATAATACAAGAGCAGCTCCGCCGATTGCGATACGCAAAAAAGCATTTCGGAATAGCGTTTTAAGTAGTTTTTCACCATATTCAAGGGATAGGCAGAAGAGGATACTGAGAACGACCGTGAGAAGACTTAAAAGCAGAACTTTCCATATAACAGAAACACTCATAGTTGGTACGGCAGATAAAGCAAAACATTCGGTACGCGCACCCAACAAACCCGCGGTATAATAGGAAACAAACGAGGTAATCCCTACGGGGAGAATTGCCTTGTAATATATGTGACCGACAAAGACCACTTCCAGAGCAAAAACAGCGGCGGTCAACGGTGTGCCGAAAACCGATGAAAAAACACCTGCCATACCACAGTATATGAGTGTTTTTTCTTGCTCTCTGTTGAGTTTGAACGTTTTGCTTAAAAACAAGGCAGAACTTCCGCCCAACTGTAAAGCAGCACCTTCTCTGCCCACTGAAGCGCCGCAAAGGTGTGATAACAGGGAAGCACAAAAAACAGCCGGAGCCAATTTGCATGATAAAACGTTTTTGCTTCCGGTTGATTTTATTACCTGATTCGTACCCATGTCGGTTACTTTCAGTAATTTATAAACGGAAACCGAAACTATACCGGCAAGGGGAAGAAGATACAATAGCCAATGGTTATCGCGGCGTATATTTGTCACAAGGGAAATCCCTTTTGAAAACAAGGCACCGATAACACCGCAAACGGCTCCCGTTATGATGGATAGTATTAAAAGTTTTGCAATCGAAGCGATTTTCTTTGTATTCATTTAGGCACCTTCTTTTCATTGACAAACCGTATTGTACCATATACTGTATTCAAAAGCAAATAAAATACAGTTACACTATTCAGAATAAACGAAGCACGCTTCACGTTTCCTGAGAGATAGTAGTGGTATTACTAGCCTTTGAGTTATCCGTTTTTGGACGAACAACCGGTAGTGTTTCCAAGCGTTGCCTGAGGGTGAATACGATAAAAAGATGTTGAATTTTGTATGGACATTTGTTATACTATAAGTTGTTATGACGCCTTGTAACTTGTTTCCCGATAACAGTACCGTGAAGCTCACCCAAACAGTCACTTACGACGGCATCTTTTAATACTTCAAGTAAACCAAGCGCCATACTCACACATACAGGGGGAGTATGGCGCCTTCTTTAAGAAGTGCGGATGGTATTTTGATGGATAAACCGATGTAATGGTCGTTTGAATAGGTTATACGGTTTTGACAGATAGTACTAAGGTGAGTTTGATAATACAACATAGGAGAATGAGTATGTTTATTTCGAATGACATTCAGTATATTGGTGTGAATGACCATCAAATTGATTTATTTGAGGGGCAATATTCTGTCCCCAACGGGATGTCCTACAATTCGTATTTGATAACCGATGAGAAGATTGCGGTTATGGATACCGTAGATGCGTCTTTTACCGAGCAATGGTTGGAAACAGTACATTGTGCTTTGCGGGGGCGCGTACCGGATTATCTGATTGTCCATCATATGGAGCCGGACCATTCCGGTAGCATTGCTGCTTTTATCCATCGGTATCCCTCGGTCACCGTGGTGGCGTCTTCCAAGGCGGTTCGGATGATGGAGCAGTTTTTCGGCACCGATTATGCCGGACAATGTCTGGTGGTCGGGGAGGGGGATACGTTATCCCTCGGAAAACATACGCTCACTTTTTTCACCGCGCCCATGGTGCATTG
>JAZSOY010000144.1:0-3279 GCA_045537155.1 Acutalibacteraceae bacterium | reverse complement strand
GCTTTACATTTTGGTTCCGATGTGGTAAAATAATTGTGCGACACTAACTGAATAAAATCACCCACAGGTGGAAGATTACCTTGGTAAAAGGTGTTTTCCTCCATACCCCCTGTGGGTTTCGGTTAGTGTCGCAACTTTCCGAGGGGACACTTTTTCGGCACACCCTTCGGGGTGTGCTTTTTTGATTGTGAGGTGAAAAAGTTATGAGAAAAAAGCAAATCATTGACGAAACCGGTGTACCGTTAACCCCATCAAGGCAAGGTCGTAAATGTCTGGGAAATGGCGAGCATCCCGAATATGAATGTTGTTGTGATGAGTGCGATTATTATTTGTATTGTTGTCCGCAGTACGATTGGCGGTTAAAAAGAAACAAGTTCAAAAAGTGGATGAAAAGCCTGTTCAATGTGGATTGAAAATCCCACATATTTATGGTATACTCGAACCGTTAAAATGCTATGGGGAAAATCCCCCTAGCGTTTGAGGGACTGCTCCGGCGCTACACAGTAAAACCGAACCGGAAACAGAACGCGATTAAACCGTGACGACGCGCCGTATGTTTTTGTTCGAAAGCGTATACACTATTTTATATAAAAGGAGGCGATAACGATGAAAAAGTATCTCTGTCCGTGTGGGTATGAGTACGACCCGGCTGTCGGGGACCCGGATAACGGCGTAGCACCGGGCACGGCTTGGGAAGACGTACCGGAAGATTGGGTGTGCCCCATCTGCGGTATCGGAAAAGACGGGTTTGAAGAAGCCTAAAACAAAAGAGAAAGAGCAGGAGTGATAGACCCCTGCTCTTTTATATTCAAATTATTTCACCCGATAGCCGGCTGCCGCAACGGCGGCGCGTGCCAACTCGTCGGTCGCGTCCACGGTGTCCGTGGTCGCCATACCGTACCGTTCAAAGGCGAGGGGCAACTCGGTACACCCCAAAACCACGCGCTTGGCGCCGGCGGCGCGCAACTGCTCCAGTACGCGCTGTACCGGCGCGGTGTCCCACGTCGGTGCGTTGGCTTTGACACCGTCATAAATCAGCCGCATCACTTCACGTTGTCCGTCCGCATCCGGTAACACCAAGCGGATACCCTCCGCCTCTAAGCGCGAGGCATACACGCCCGACTGTACCGTGCCGTCGGTGGCAAGCAGGCCAACACAGTCCACTTCCTGCTCACGCAACGCCGTGGCGGCAGTGGCAATCATATCCATAATCGGTAACGGCGATTGCCGGCACAATTCCTCATAAAAATAGTGCGACGTGTTGCAGGGGAGTAACAAGAAATCTGCGCCCATCATTGCCAGTTTTTTAGCGGATTGCACGATGGCCGGCACCGGTGACTCTCCCCCTGCCAAAATTGCACGGGTACGGTCGGGGATGCCCACGTGACAGTCGATATAGATACGAATGTGCTCCGCGTCACACGACGCATCGGTATGCCGGATAAGTTTGCCAAACAAATCCCACGTCGCTTCCGGTCCCATACCGCCGAGAATGCCAATCGCTTTTTTCAATCTACTCCCCCCTCGGTTCTCACACTTGTTTTATTTTACCATAATTTGTACCCATTCGCAACCGAAATTTTTATATCCATTTTTCCCCTCCCCCTTGCAATACCGACGTTTGTCCAGTATACTAGAAGCAGATAGAAACACTATGAAGAAAGGAGGAACAACACGATATGGTTTTCAGCAGTTTGGATTTCTTGTTTGTGTTTGCTCCTCTGTTCTTTACCGTGTATTATCTGCTGCCGGCACGGTTTCGCAATGCGTGTCTGTTGCTCGGCAGTGTCGCGTTTTACGCCTATGGGACGTGGGGACAACCCCTGCATCTGTTGTTACTGCCCCTCTCGGCGGTGGTCAACTGGTGGATAGGCCTGCAGATAACTCGCCGCCCCCACCGACGTGCTTGGTTGATTGTCGGGTTGGTATATAATTTCGGGTGGTTATTTGTCTTTAAGTACGCCGGTTTTCTGTTTTCCTCCTTACAAGCGGTGTGGAACGTCCTACTGCCTGCAACGCCGGTCACCTTACCGTATGTTGACCTCGTTTTGCCGCTGGGAATTAGTTTCTACACGTTCCAAATCGTAGCGTATCTCGTGGATGTGTATCGACAGTCGATAGAGGCGGAACACTCGCTGTTCAAACTCACGACCTATTTGTCTATGTTCCCCAAACTCATCACCGGTCCCATTGCCACCTATGCGCAGTTAAAACACCAGATGGACGCGCCGACGCTGAGTTTGGCTCGCACCGACGAGGGGCTCAAAGATTTTACCTATGGCTTGGGACTCAAGGTGTTGCTTGCCAACCAAATCGGACGTTTGTGGAGTGATGTCGCTAACATTGGGTATGACAGTATCTCCACCCCTCTGGCGTGGATGGGAATCATTGCATACAGTATGCAGTTGTATTTTGATTTCTGCGGTTACTCCATGATGGCGGTCGGATTGGGGAAAATGCTCGGTTTTGATATTCCCCAAAACTTCCGTCACCCGTATATGGCACTGAGTATGACGGATTTTTGGCGGCGGTGGCACATCACGTTGGGCGCGTGGTTCCGTGAATACGTCTACATCCCCCTCGGTGGCAACCGCAAGGGAACCTTTTTCACCGTTTGCAATATGTTGGTAGTATGGTCGTTCACCGGTCTGTGGCACGGCGCCAGTTGGAATTTCGTCGTGTGGGGTTTGTTACTGTTTGCCCTGCTGGTGCTCGAACGCTTTGTTATCAAGTCCACGCTGGAGCGTTTTCCGGTATTGGGACATACGTATATGGCGTTGGTCATTCCTCTGTCGTGGTTGGTGTTTGCCATCACGGATTTTGCCGATATGGGCGTGTATCTGGAACGCTTGTTCCCGTTCCTGCCGGGGGAACCGATTAACGTGTTTGCCGGTGACTTTGTGAAATACGGTAAACTATACGGCGTGCTCCTACTCATTGGGTTGGTGTTCTGCACCGCGTGGCCCGAAAAACTCTACGACAAATTCAAACACACGCCGTGGTGCACACCGGTACTGCTCGCGGTGTTCTGGTATTCCGTTTATCACCTATATATGGGTGCCAATGACCCGTTTCTATATTTTCGCTTTTAGGAGGTACTGTGATGAAATCTTGGCTTCGCTATTCATTTACCTGGTTGCTGGTGCTCTCTTGTTTAATCGTGGTGCCCGCCTGTCGTGTGAGAGAATGGTCAAAAACCGATGCGACCACCACGGTGGACCCCACCACAACCACAACGGCCACCACGACCACGACGACGACAATGGCTCCGACCACCAC
>JAZSOY010000181.1:0-8010 GCA_045537155.1 Acutalibacteraceae bacterium | reverse complement strand
GGTATCACGATTAACACGGCTCACGTTGAGTACGAGACGGAAAACCGTCACTATGCTCACGTTGACTGCCCCGGCCACGCCGACTACGTTAAGAACATGATTACCGGTGCTGCTCAGATGGACGGCGCTATCTTGGTTGTGTCTGCTGCTGACGGCCCGATGCCGCAGACTCGTGAGCACATCTTGTTGTCCCGTCAGGTGGGCGTGCCCTACATCGTTGTGTTCATGAACAAATGTGACCAGGTTGACGACCCCGAGTTGCTCGAATTGGTCGAAATGGAAATCCGCGAGCTCTTGAATGAGTACGAGTTCCCGGGCGACGATACCCCGATTGTGAAGGGTTCCGCTTTGGCGGCTTTGGAGTGTGGCTCCAACGACCAAAGTGCTGCCGAGTATGCTCCGATTTTGGAACTCATGGCTGCTGTTGACGAGTACATTCCGTCTCCGGAGCGTACCACCGACAAGCCGTTCTTGATGCCTGTTGAAGACGTCTTCACCATCACCGGCCGTGGTACGGTTGCTACCGGTCGTGTGGAGCGTGGTCAGTTGAATATGTCCGATGAAGTTGAAATCATCGGTTTGACCGACGAGCGCAAGAAGACCGTTGTTACCGGTATCGAAATGTTCCGTAAACTGCTCGACTACGCTGAGGCCGGCGATAACATCGGTGCTCTGTTGCGTGGCGTGCAGAGAGACGAAATCGAGCGCGGTCAGGTTCTCTGCAAACCCGGCACGATTAACCCGCACACGAAGTTCCATGGTCAGGTGTATGTCCTGTCCAAGGAAGAAGGCGGCCGTCATACTCCGTTCTTCAACAACTATCGTCCGCAGTTCTATTTCCGTACCACCGACGTTACCGGTGTTATCCAGTTGCCGGCCGGCACCGAGATGTGCATGCCCGGCGATAACGTCGAAATGGATGTCGAACTGATTACCCCCATCGCTATCGAAGAAGGTCTGCGTTTCGCTATCCGTGAAGGCGGCCGTACTGTCGGTTCCGGTGTTGTTACCAAGATTAACGCCTAATCTCTGTTAACGAACCAACGCCCCGATGAATTTTCATCGGGGCGTTTTTTTATGTAAACATACCGTCGCAAACATCCGTGTGCGACGGTATGTTTTATTTAGGCTTCAGGACATCCACTGCCGAAAAAACATAACCATCCTCCAGTTAGCAAATGATACACTCATTATAGTAAATTAGGCTGGATGGTAACCTTATTTTTGGGCAAAAAACGCATCAAAAACGCTGCGCGCCAACATCGTCGCCGGCGCCGAAGTCCCGTTTTCCATCACCACAGCCAGTGCGACTTCGGGGGCGTCTGCCGGCGCATAACCGATAAACACACCGTGGTCGGAGCGATTTCTACCGTTTTGTGCCGTACCGGTTTTTGCCGCAACGGTATAAGGAGCATCACGAAAGGCACTATACGCTGTCCCGCCGACTTGCGTGACCGCCTGCATCCCCTGTCGCACCGCCTCAAAGGCCTCTTTTTCAGCCGGCACGGTCGCCATGACCGTGGGTTGATAGGTGAATTCGACCGTCCCGTCGTGCCGCAAAATGCGTTGTACCAGATGCACCTGATGACGTTTTCCCTCATTGGCCAGTGTCATGGCATACGCCGCTAGTTGAAGGGGGGTAAATCGTTGGTCCATCTGTCCGATAGCACATTGGCAGGTGTCACCGGCAAACCACACCCCTTGTTTGGTAGCCGGCGACGCCAGTATCCCGCGTGCTTCTCCCAATTCAATACCGGTGGATTGTCCTAACCCAAACGCCGTCAAATAGGTATTCAGACGGTCAATGCCCAATAAACGGCCCAACTCGAAAAAATAGACGTTGCAGGACGATGACAAGGCATTGGACAGAGTAACCTCCCCGTGTTTTCCCAAGCACTTGGGAGCAAAACCCACCGATTCGTATTGGTGATATACTCCGTCACACACCAATAGGTTTTCATCTGCTTTTATCTTCCCTTCGGACAAGCCGGCAATAGCCACTGCCGGCTTAATCACTGAACCGCAAGGGAAAGTGCCATACAATGCGCGATTGAACAACGGTTGGTCGGCGTCTTCCAACAAGGTTGACACCATTTGTGTATAGGTGCTGAGATTGTAACCCGGCGCCGAAGCCGCCGCCAGAATGCCTCCGGTGTGAACATCCAACAACACGGCCGAACCACTGCGAACGTCTTGCCCAACGTACCGGTTTTCTTCGGTTGGTACCCGCTTTCGCAAAGCCGTAATAGTGTCTTCCAATGCCGTTTGTATGGTGTCTTGCAGGACACGGTCAATGGTCAATTCCACACTGTTGCCTGCCACAGCTGACACCGTTTCTCGGATTTCCTCTACCACGCCGTCAGCATTCCATAGCACTTGCTGTTGACCGGCTGTGCCGCGCAAAGTCTCTTCCATGGCCGCCTCAACACCGCTTTTCCCTATGGTATCGGTTAATGTATACCCATCAACTTTACGTTCATCGTATTCTTCGGCGCTCATCCTACCCACCATACCGATAAGGTGTGCCGCTGTCGTACCCGCCACATATTCCCGTACCGGAACGGTTTGTACGCGCACTCCGGCATACACAGAGGGATGTGCTTGGATAACCGCCGCTGTCTGCTGTGAAATATCCGATGCCAACACGTACGGCGTCACAGCATTAAAACCGGCGCGTTCCATCGTATAACGAATGCCGACTACGTGGCGTTGGACGGTGTCGGGCAGCGAAGCCGCTCCGTAACGTGCCACGCAAGCAGACCATACGGTCTCCGCTGAAGCGGTATGCGGCAACTTCAACATGGAATACACCCCATCGGCAGTGCCAGTAAATGTCCACGGCGCAGACAGGGACAACGGAAGCGTGTCATTCCAAGTCTGCCCTGCATCGCACAAACACGTTACCACCGCTGCCAGTACGGTATTCACATCGGACAGCGGTAACTGTGTGCCGTCCAATACGAGTGACAAACCGGCACGGTCCTCGGCTAGCACGTTTCCATAGCGGTCAAGAATGGAACCACGTGCGGCAGCAACGGATTGGGTACTACTGCGCCGTTGCTCGGCCAAGGTCGCGTAATAATCACCGCGTATCAACTGTAAATCCACCAGCCGCACGGTGAATATGAGGGCAAACGCAGAAAATATACTCGCCAGTATGATAAACCGGTGTGTTAACTTCGGCATCGTTATCCCTTCTTTTCCACAAACAATTTTCGGCAGATGCCGTAGATGGGTAACGCTATGACCACCGTGACACCCACTTGTCCCAGTGCACGGCTCACATCGACGCACTCTCCGTGCAACCATAACGGTACCGCAGAAACTATGCCGACAGCGATGGTGCCGACAAGTGTCAGCAGCATCGCCGTCCATCCGCGGTTTGCTAAGCGGCTTCCCCACCAACCCAACAATCCCAACAGTAAACTACGCCACCAACCACTGTCCACGGCATACACCCCCCAAACCATACCGACCAGACCACCAAAGACAGTCGCATACGAACGGTCGGTGCACACGGCGATTGCCGCAGTCGTCGCGACTGTCGGGAACGGATGAAAATGGCCGAACGGCACCGATTGCCATAACACAGTCGGTACCGCCACCAGCATACCATATAGTATGCGCCGGCATTGATAACACCAGCGCTGTATCGGGGTGGGTGCGAGTATTTTCATCTCAATGCCCCTTTTCGTTTAGTTTGTCCGCAAAGTCCGTAACTACCATCACACGCTCAGCAGGCATCGTCGCAAAGACGGTCATCGTTCCGATATCCGAAAGTCCATCCTGACTGTGTATGACATCCGTGAGTTGGCCGACCGGCAACGCACGGGGAAAGACACCACCGAGTCCGGAAGTCACCAACATATCCCCTGCTTGTGCCTCGCCGTATCGCGGTAATAACGATATGGTAACGATACCGTTCTCGTAATTGCCACCGTCGGTTTGACCGACTTCACCGGTACGATTGACACGAACACTGAGCGCCAAATCGGGGTGATACAATGTGCGTACCTGTACCCAGTTCAAACCAACGGTGTGTGTGACACCCACCACGCCGTCGGCTGTCAGCACCGGCATACCGGTCGTAATCCCATTCAGTGTTCCGACATTGACCGTAAAACTACCGTAGCGGTCTGCGGTATCCACCGCCACTATCTGCGCCTCAACAAACTGCATATCACGATGTTCATTTTTCAGAGCCAGCACGGCGCGATACCACGCGTTTTCCCGTCGCAAGTGTTCCAGTTCCCGTTGTTGCGCTCGTTGTTCGTTCAGTTGTACTTGTACCTGTTCATAACGAGTTCGCCAACTGCCATCGATACGGTCCCCCAACCACAACGCGGCTTCCGTTGCCGACTGTTGCAACGGCGTCCATATACTGCCGGACAAGCGTGGCGAACACCACGTTACGGCTACAAAAACGGCAACAAGGATGACCGGTAACCACCATTGTCGAATGCGCCGTTTCAACGTGCTTTAGCGCCGCGGAATTGCGCTACTTTGCCGACTTCCAAGCAATGGCCGGTGCCGTTGGCAACGCAGTCTAATGGTTCGTCGGCCACCGTCACGGGAATACCGGTTTCTTCTTGAATCAGCAAATCCAATCCCTGCAACAGTGCACCACCGCCGGTCAACGTAATGCCGCTGTTGATAATGTCGGCTGACAGTTCCGGCGGTGTCATCTCCAACGTACGCCGAATCGCGGAAATAATCTCACCCACCGGCTCGCGCAGCGCCTCACGCACCTCTTCCGATGTGAGTAAAATGCGTCCCGGCAAACCGTCTATCAATTGACGTCCTTTAACCGGCATGGCAATCTCGCGGTCTAACGGATATGCTGAGCCCATCTGGATTTTAATACTCTCGGCTGTCCGCATACCAATGAGTAAATTGTACCGACGTTTTACATAGCGAACAATGGCCTCGTCAAAATCGTCACCGGCAATCCGAACCGATGCTTTTGTGACGATATCGCCGAGCGCAATAACCGCCACTTCCGACGTACCCCCACCGATATCCACAATCATATGGCCGGCGGCTTCGGCAACCGGTATACCGGAACCGATGGCTGCCGCCATCGGCTCTTCTACCAACGCCACTTCGCGCGCACCCGCACTCCGTGCCGCATCCTCGACGGCGCGGCGCTCTACCTCGGTAATACCCGACGGAATACACACAACCACACGCGGACGATACCACAATCGGCCACGCACCTGATGCCGAATCACGTATTTGAGCAGTTCAGCGGCAATCTCAAAGTCGGCAATCACCCCGTCACGCAACGGCCGCACAGCAGTGATAGACTGCGGTGTACGCCCCAACATTTCGCGCGCCGCCGTTCCCACCGCCAGCACGCGGCGTTGTCGCATATCCACCGCCACGACCGATGGTTCACGCATCACGACTCCCTTACCGCGCAAATACACTAAAGTATTTGCTGTTCCTAAATCAATACCGATATCCCGACTGAAAACCATAGTTTTTCTCACTCCTCGCTGTTAGGTTCTGCGTTGCAGCGACGGGTATTCACGCGGTGTTGGCTTGACTTTTGACAACATTTTCCTTATAATGAACTTACAATATATAAAGGGGGAAATATCAATGGATTTGAAAGGTTCAAAAACAGAAGCCAATCTGTTAGCCGCGTTTGCCGGTGAGTCGCAGGCTCGTAACAAGTATACCTACTATGCCTCAAAAGCACGCAAGGACGGCTTTACACAGATTGCGGAATTGTTTGAGGAAACCGCCAACAACGAAAAAGAACACGCAAAATTATGGTTCAAATTGTTACACGGCGGCATCGGTTCCACGGAAGAAAATTTGAAAGACGCCGCTGAAGGCGAGAATTATGAATGGACCGATATGTACGCAACGTTCGCCAAACAAGCGCGTGAAGAAGGGTTTGACACCATTGCCGAGTTGTTTGAAGGCGTTGCCGCCGTCGAAAAGGCACACGAAGAGCGTTATCGCCGCTTGCTCGCCAACATTGAGGGCGGTTTGGTGTTCTCGCGTGACGGCGATTGTGTATGGGAATGCGGCAACTGCGGTCATCTGCACTTCGGTAAACAAGCACCGGAAGTCTGCCCCGTCTGCGCCCATCCGCAAGCCTATTTTCGCCTGCGTGCCACCAATTATTAAGCCAATTGTCAACACACGCCCCTGCGTTGTCACGCAGGGGCGTTATTTTTCGCAATTATTCTTGGTTTTCTCTTTCTTTTTGCTAACGATTGTGGTATACTAAACGCATCAATGGGTTGACCGGGAGGAACAACAGCCTATGTTGGAATTACAACACGTTTCCTATGCTGTCACCGATGACGGCGTGGAAAAAGAAATTTTACACGATATCAACCTCAAGGTGGACGAACGTTTCGTCGCGTTTACCGGCCCTAATGGCGGTGGTAAATCCACGTTAGCCAAAATCGTCGCCGGCATCCTCACCCCTACTGCCGGTACCATTCTATTGGACGGTGAGGATATCACGTCATTAGGCATCACCGAGCGCGCCGCACGCGGTATCAGTTTTGCATTTCAACAGCCGGTGCGCTTTAAGGGCATTACGGTGCACGATTTGCTGTCCCTTGCCGCCGGTGAAACGATGTCGGTGTCGCAGGCATGTGCGTATCTGTCCGAGGTGGGATTGTGCGCCAAGGATTACATTCATCGTGAGGTCAACGCCAGTTTGTCCGGTGGTGAACTCAAGCGCATTGAAATCGCCACCGTTATGATTCGAGGAACCAAATTATCCATTTTCGACGAGCCGGAAGCCGGTATTGATTTGTGGAGTTTCCAAAACCTGATTCAGGTGTTTGAGAAAATGCACGCCAAAGAAGGTGGCTCGATTCTCATCATCTCACACCAAGAACGCATTCTGAACATTGCCGACTGTATTATTGTCATAGCCGGCGGTGAGATTTCTCACATCGGAACACCTGCCGAAGTGATGCCGCACCTGCTGGGGACCGGCGGTACCTGTCAGGCGTTAACCGACAAATTGCTGTAAGGAGGCACGGTATGGACCGCATTGAACAAACCTTATTGGAAGCCGTTGCCGAACTTCACGGCGTACCCGAGGGCGCGTATAATATTCGTACCAACGGACAATCCACGGCCCGCAACACCACGGCCAATATTGATATCGTCACGAAAGAGGATAAGCCCGGTATTGATATTCGTATCAAGGCCGGTACGAAAAACGAGAGTGTGCATATTCCGGTGGTACTCAGCCAGAGCGGCTTGCAGGAAATGGTGTACAACGATTTCTTTATCGGTAACGATTGCGATATTACCATCGTCGCCGGTTGCGGTATTCACAACGGCGGTGACGATGAATCGCGCCACGATGGTATTCATACCTTCTATGTGGGACAAAATGCCCGTTTGCGGTACGTTGAACGTCATTATGGGCAAGGGGACGGTAATGGCAAACGTGTGATGAATCCCACCACCATCATCCATCTGGAAACCGGTGCCACCATGGAACTGGAAACCACTCAGATTAAGGGCGTGGATTCCACCAAACGCTTTACGACCGCTACCGTCGGTGACGGTGCTACCTTATTGATTCGAGAAAAATTGATGACGCACGGTGACCAGTATGCTGAAACGGATTTCACCGTCGACCTCAATGGTGAAGATTCCTCAGCAAATGTCATTTCGCGTTCGGTGGCACGCGACCGTTCAAAGCAACGGTTTGTATCACGCATTAACGGCAATGCACGTTGCCATGGACATACCGAATGTGACGCCATTTTGATGGACAGTGCCAGCGTGTGCGCTGTGCCGGAAATCACCGCCAACCATTTGGATGCGAGTTTAATCCACGAAGCCGCTATCGGCAAAATCGCCGGCGAACAATTAATCAAATTGATGACATTAGGGCTGACTGAACAACAAGCCGAGGAACAAATCGTCAACGGGTTCTTAAAATAAATCCGAAGAAAAAGACCGACGCCATCGCGTCGGTCTTTTATTATTCTCCTTCGGCAGCGACGGATAACAGAATCC
>JAZSOY010000068.1:0-1707 GCA_045537155.1 Acutalibacteraceae bacterium | reverse complement strand
CACCGAAAAGATTGGGCATAGGCATTGTGGGATTCGGCACTCTTATGGTATACTATCGGTGGGTGAAGTACGATGATAACATTACCACATAGCCGCACCCTGACCGCCCGACAGCAAGACGGTCTGGTGTATTATACCTTTCCTTCGTTTGACGCGGTACCGTTTGTGCGGCACGGGTTTTCCACGCGTCTCGGCGGTGTGAGTCGCGGTGCCTTTGACAGTATGAATTTGAGTTATACGCGCGGCGATGACGATGCGTGTGTGCGTGAAAACTTCGACCGGTTTTGTCGCGCGATTGGCGTGGACAGCCGTAATGCCGTCATTTCGGCACAAACACATAAAACGGCGGTATACCATGCGACCGCCGCCGACCGCGGTCGGGGTATTCTCTATCCGCGTGGGTATACCGACATTGACGGCTTGCTGACCGATGAGCCGAATGTGGTACTTATTACGCAGTATGCGGATTGTGTGCCGTTGTTTTTTGTGGATACCGTGAAACGGGTGGTAGGAACGGCACACGCCGGTTGGCGCGGTACCGCCGCCGGGATGGGTGCGGTGATGGTGGAACGTATGGTGGCAGATTACGGGTGCCGCCGTGAGAATATTTTAGCGGCGGTCGGGCCGTCTATCGGACCGTGTTGCTTTGAAGTGGATGAACCGGTGCGGCAAGCCTTTGCTGAGGCGGTGGCGTTTGCCGCTGAGTGTACGGTACCGTTGCCCGGCGGTAAGAGTTACATTGATTTGTGGGAAATCAACCGTCGCACCATCGAAGAAGCCGGTGTCAAGCCGGAACACATTACCGTCACGGATTTGTGTACACGTTGCCATCCCGATGTGTTTTGGTCGCACCGTGTGACAGGGGATAAGCGTGGCAGTTTGGCAGGATGCATTGCCATGACCGATACCAAGGGATAAAATAACGCGCAGTTGATAAAACAACTGCGCGTTTTGTTATTTGGTGATGGTGCCCGCACGAAACTCCTCGGCGAACCAAACGTGGGGGAGTGTGAATTCTTTGCCGTTCAAATACGCTAATTCGCCGGCATCGCTCGTAAAGGCAAATTTCAGGCGATATGAACACAAAGCTTGCTTATCAAAGCCGGTGCCCTTGTTGAGGGCGTTGGTACCGTATTTTCCGTCACCCAGCAGCGGATGCCCGATGGAGGCGAGATGGGCACGAATCTGGTGCGTACGGCCGGTCAGCAGTTCGATTTCCAACAACGACAATCGGTCGCGTTTCTCCAATACGCGGTAGCGTGTCGCAATGGTGCGCGCGCCGCGTTCTTGACGTTGCGATACGTAGACACGGTTGTTGTTTTCGTCTTTTTCCAGAAAGCCGTGCAGGGTATCCTCCGGTTTTTCGGGTACACCATGAACCAGACAGAGATAATACTTTTCAATTTCGCGGTGCCGCAGTTTTTCGTTGAGAATCCGCAACGCCGCCGCTGTTTTCGCCGCTATCACAATGCCGCAGGTGTTGCGGTCAATGCGGTTGACGAGGGACGGTGTGAAACTGGTTTCTTCTTCCGGATGGTATTCGCCTTTTTCAAATAGATACCGTTGTACACGAAAAATCAACGTGTCACGGTACTCGGTGTTGTCCGGATGTACCAACAGCCCTACCGGTTTGTTGAGTAAAAGCACGTGTTCATCTTCATATACGATATCCAGTTTCGTGCCGGCGTGCATAAACTCATACACCGG
>JAZSOY010000104.1:0-4100 GCA_045537155.1 Acutalibacteraceae bacterium | reverse complement strand
CGGCTTTTGAGTACTTTCTATTCCGACAGTTCATCCAGCGTGAGTTCATAGGCCGGCAAAAATTCGTTCAAAAAGCAGTCCGCTGCCGACAGATGCATACTACGAATGGAAACTTCAGTGGATTCACGCGCTTTGGCAAATTCACGGTTACCTTGCTTGAGTTCCTCCACACATTTAATGAGTGCGGCTAACTTGTCCGCCGCTTTGACCAGACGTTGTTCCTCGGCAGTTGCCGCGTCCGGCAACAGCAAGGCGCGGTATTCCGGTTCCAAATCCGCCGGCAATTTGGCGAGCAGTTTTTCCGCCGCCACGGTTTCCAGTTCGCGATACGCGGTTTGCAGTGCCGGATTGTCGTACTTAACGGGGGTGGGCATATCACCGGTCAAAATTTCCGGTGCGTCGTGATACAGTGCCATCAGCACGCACCGATTGACATCTACCTTGCCCCCGAAACGGCCGTTGTGCAGCAACGCCAACACGTGCACCAACACCGCCACATCGTGCGAGTGCTCGCTGATGTTTTCGGTCTTGGTATTGCGCATCAATGCCCAGCGATTGATATTCTTCATTCGCGAGAGCATCCCGAAAAATGAATACATACGCGTTCCTCCGTTATACTTGCACGAAACCGAGTTTTTTCATCGCTTTGCCCAAGGTACGGCCGGCAACGTGCGAGGCGCGCTCGGCGCCTTGTTTCATCAAAGCATCAAGTTGTGCTTTGTCCTGCATCAACACCGCAAAACGGTCTTGAATGGGTTTGAGTTCCGCGGCAACGGCTTCGCCGACGGCGGTTTTGAACTCTCCGTAGCCTTTGCCGTCAAATGCCTGCTCAATGGCTTCCATCGTGTTGCCGGTAACCGCCGAATAGATTTCCATCAAGTTGTTGATGCCGTCTTTGCCCTCGGCGTAGCGTACTTTGGCTTCACTGTCAGTCACCGCACGGCGGAATTTACGCAAAATGGTGTCGACGTCGTCTTTGAGCGAAATAAACGCATTCAGGTTTTCATCCGATTTGGACATCTTCTTGGTCGGGTCTTGCAACGAACGCACACGTGCGCCGGTTTTCATAATATACGGTTCGGGGACGGTGAACGTGTTGGCATACAGGTTATTAAAGCGTAATGCAATGTCACGTGTCAATTCGCAGTGCTGTTTCTGGTCCTCGCCTACCGGCACGTACTGCGGTTGGTACAATAGAATGTCCGCCGCCATCAATGCCGGATACGTGAACAAACCGGCATTGATATTATCCGCGTGGCGCGCCGACTTGTCCTTAAACTGTGTCATCCGCGACAATTCACCGAACTGTGTGTGGCACGAGAGTAACCACGCCATTTGCGCGTGCTCCGGTACCTGCGACTGCACGAACAACAAGGATTTGTCAGGGTCTAACCCAATCGCCAACAACAACGCAAACATCTCACGAATTTGTTGGCGCAATTTTGCCGGTTCTTGACGAACGGTAATCGCGTGCAAGTCCGCTACGGCGAAAAAACACTCAAAGGATTCCTGCATCGCTACCCAGTTGCGCAGAGCTCCTAAATAGTTCCCCAAGGTAGGCGTGCCGGTCGGCTGAATACAACTCAACGCGCGAGGCAAACGCATCGTTTCGACCGTATTTGTCATTTCTTGCATGAAAATCATCCTCAGTTACAAATCTTTTTACTTATAATACCACACTCACATTGACTTTTTCAACCAAAACTTGTAATATATAGTATATATGTTTTATTTTGAGGAGGCTCTTTATGTCCGCCCTGCAAGAATTGGCCGATTTGTTGTTTCCGGATGTCACCGAAACACCGGAAGAGTGTGAGCGTCGCTATCCTCCCCGTGCGTTAGCGGAAGGGGCGCGCGTGGTGCGTATTGCACCCTCGCCCACCGGATATCTGCATCTCGGCGTGTTGTTTACCGCAACGGTAAACGATTTGACCGCAAAGGCATCCAACGGTGTGTTTTTCTTCCGTCTGGAGGACACCGATAAAAAGCGCGAGGTGGACGGCGGCGCCGCCGATATTCGCGCCGGTTTGCAGCAATATGGTTTGACGATTGACGAGGGATACGAAGCACCCGGCAAAGAAACCGGCGATTACGGTCCGTATCGGCAAAGTGACCGCGCGTATCTGTATCATATCTTTGCCAAATCCTTGGTGGAACAAGGGTTGGCGTATCCTTGTTTCTGTACGCCGGAGGATTTGGAAAACGTCCGCGCACAACAGGAAGAGGAAAAACGGCGTACCGGCTATTACGGTAACTACGCCGTGTGTCGTACGTTGAGTGCCGAGCAGGCGATGGAAAAAGTCCGCGCCGGCGTGCCGTATGTGTTGCGGCTGCGTTCGCCCGGTGACGAGTCGCGTCGTGTTAAGTTCGATGACGTGATTAAGGGTACGATTGAAATGCCGGAAAACGACCAGGATATTGTGTTACTCAAGACCGACGGTATCCCGACGTATCACTTTGCCCACGCGGTGGACGACCATTTGATGCGCACTACCCACGTCATTCGCGGTGACGAATGGATTGCGTCGGTTCCGATACATCTGCAACTGTTCCGTGTGTTAGGATTCAAGCCGCCTAAGTTTGCACACGTCAGCCCCATTATGAAAGAGGAAAACGGCAATAAACGCAAATTGTCTAAGCGGAAAGACCCCGAGGCAGCCGTGCATTTCTACGCTGAGCAAGGGTATCCGGCGGACAGCGTGCAGGAATATCTGCTCACCATTGCCAACAGTGATTATGAAGAATGGCGGCGGTGCAATGCGGACAAGCCTCGCAGTGCGTTCCCGTTTAATCTCAAGAAAATGAGCGTGTCAGGCGCATTGTTTGACCTGAACAAATTAAACGACGTCAGTAAGAATGTCATTGCCGCGATGGACGCCGACCAAGTAACGGCGGCGGTGCTCGCGTGGGCGCAGGAGTATGCGCCGGAGTTTTATGCTCGATTGACCGAAAATCCGGATTTCACACGTGGAATTTTTGCCATCGACCGCGGCGGACCGAAACCGCGCAAAGATTTGGCGCGTTGGAATGAAGTGCCGGCGTATGTCGCGTATTTCTTTGAACGTCCGACGGAATATCCGTGGCCGGAAAATGTGTCGGCAACCGATATCCGCGCGATTTTGGATGCGTATCCTGCCGTGTACGATGCCAAACAGGACAAACAGGCATGGTTTGACACCATCAAAACGTTGTGTCCGTCGCTGGGTTTCTGTCCCGACATCAAGGAATACAAAAAACAACCGGAAGCGTATAAAGGTCACGTCGGCGATGTCAGCACGGTGATTCGCATCGCCGTTACCGGTCGACGTAACACACCGGATTTGTGCAGTATTATGAGTCTACTCGGCACCGACGAAGTAATCGCGCGATTGCGTGCCGCCTCGGCAACACTCTAAGGAGGCTTGACTATGGCTGAAGAAATTTTGAGCGCCGAAATGGCGAGTAACTTTATTCACGATATCATTGACGAAGAACTAAAACCGGAAGGACGTTGTGCCGGTAAGCAAATTCACACACGTTTTCCGCCGGAACCGAACGGCTATCTGCACATCGGTCACGCCAAGGCTATCTGCATTGACTTTACAACGGCAGAAAAGTACGGCGGTATCTGCAACCTCCGTCTTGACGACACCAACCCCTCCAAAGAGGACGTTGAGTACGTTGACGCCATTAAGGAAGACATTGAGTGGCTCGGCTTCAAGTGGAACGAGTGCTACTATGCCTCCAGCTATTTTGATTTTATTTACGAATGTGCAATAAAGCTCATCAAGGACGGCAAGGCTTACGTCTGCGACCTTAATGCAGACGAAATCAGAGAATACCGTGGCACACTCACCGAGCCCGGCAAAAACAGCCCCTACCGCGACAGAAGCATCGAGGAAAACCTTGACCTGTTTGAGAGAATGACAAAGGGCGAGTTTGAGAATGGAGAAAAGGTCCTGAGAGCAAAAATCGATATGGCATCGCCGAATTTGAATATGCGTGACCCGGTAATCTACAGAATACTTCATGCTACACATCACAGAACTGGTGATAAATGGTGCGTGTATCCCATGTATGATTTCGCGCATCCGATTTCCGATACTGTTGAGGGAGTAACA
>JAZSOY010000005.1:0-6616 GCA_045537155.1 Acutalibacteraceae bacterium | reverse complement strand
CTATGGTATTGTTGTTGCCGCAGTTGCTTTTTGGGATGACATTTCCGTTTCGGGTATGGTATGAAACGGTCGCATTGGTGCTGCTGTTTTTCGGCAGCGTCGTTTGGACAGTGCTCGCGTGGGTTCGTGCTTTACGTGCGCCCGCAGCACAAGCGAGGCGGCAGTACGAAGAATACGCCGCCGACACGGCGCGACACCGGTTAGGGAGCCGAATTGCGTTTTATGGGGAGCGCTTGACGGTCACTTCGGTGCGCGGTACACAGGAAATACGCTTTTGCGATGTGGTATTGTGTATCGAAACGGCAGACGGATTTGCGTTAAATGACGGCAGAGAATGGGTGATTCTCCGCGCGCAGGATATGATTGCCTTCGATGCGAAACTGGTGCACGATTATCTGCAGGAGCGGTTGGAGGCGCGCGTGTTCCACGTACGCGGGGCGGCGATGCCGCAACTGGTACAACCGCTACCGATTCCGCGATTACCGGACGAGGCACCGTGTTTGTGTCAAGCACGGTTGGCATGGAATAAAACAGCATATTGTCACCGCTGCCGTCGAGATGTATGGCAAACCATTCTTGCCGCAACGTTGCCGTTGTGGTGGGTGTTGGCGGTTGTGCTGATAGAATATCTACCGTTGTCCCCATGGTTTTTGGTGGATATGTTAGGATATTTTTTGGTGTGTACCGTCGTCGGGTGTGGGTTTACGTATGCGCTGTTTCACCGCATCGGCACACGCGATATCGAAAGGGAAGCCGTGGTTACTTTTCACACCGAGGGGTTGAGTATCAACCACGAGGGTGTTACCCGCTTTTTTATCAAGGAACGGTTGGGATTGCAGGCGGAAACCTCCGGTGTGCGGATTTGGTTTTCGGATAACAATCGCTTGTTTGTTCCTTACAGCACAGTGGATGACCCGTCGATGCTGAAAGCCCTCGCCGGCGTTACGGAAACGTCGAATCATTAAGTTGGTACCATCTTTCCCAGCGGAAGTAAAGGAGAACCGGTTATGGAAGAACAGAATACCGTACAAAACAAACTCATCAACGTAGACCTTGACAAGGAGATGAAGAAGCGCTTTCTGGAGTACTCGATGTCGGTTATCGTATCGCGTGCGTTGCCGGATGTGCGTGACGGCCTGAAACCAGTGCACCGTCGTATCCTGTACACGATGCACGAACGCAATCTGACACCGGATAAGCCGTATCGTAAGTGCGCCGATACCGTCGGTGCGGTGTTGGGTGGATACCATCCGCACGGCGACGCGTCGGTGTACGATGCGATGGTGCGTATGGCGCAAGATTTCTCGTTGCGGTATCCGTTGATTGACGGACACGGAAACTTCGGTTCCATTGACGGACATCCGGCGGCCGCCTATCGATATACGGAGTCGCGTATGTCGAAAATGTCGTTGGATATGTTGGCAGACATCGAGAAAGAAACCGTGGATTTCGTACCAAACTACGATGACCGTTTGGAAGAGCCGGTCGTATTGCCGTCGCGATTCCCCAATTTGCTTGTGAACGGTTCTACCGGTATTGCGGTGGGTATGGCAACCAACATTCCGCCCCACAACCTGCGTGAAGTGGTGGACGGTATTTGCTTGTTGATTGACAATCCCGATGCCGGTATGCCGGAAATTATGGAATACATCAAAGGTCCGGATTTTCCCACCGGCGGTATCATTATGGGATATTCCGGTATTCGTGCGGCGTATGCGACCGGACGCGGTAAAATTATGGTGCGCGCCAAAACCGATATTGAAGAACACGGTGACCGCTATCGTATTGTCATTACCGAAATTCCGTATCAGGTTAACAAGTTAAATCTGGTAAAATCCATTATTGAACTGGTGGATGACAAGCGCATTGAGGGAATTCGCGATGTCGTGGACCATTCCAGCCGTGAGGGTATGCGGATTGTCATTGATTTGAAAAAAGACGCCAATCCGCAGGTGGTGCTCAACCAACTGTTTGCCTTTACACAAATGCAGGTGACGTTCGGCGCGATTATGTTGTCGCTGGTACACGGTGTGCCGCGCGTGCTGACGCTGAAGGAAATGTTGCAGGAATATATTGCGTTCCAATGCGAAGTCATTACTCGCCGCACGCAGTTTGAGTTGAAGAAAGCCCGTGAGCGCGAACACATTGTCGAAGCGCTGAAAACCGCGGTGGATTTCATTGATAAAGTGATTGAGATTATCCGCAAATCGGCAGACCCTGCCGCGGCGAAAACCGCGTTGATGGCAGAGTTCGGATTTGACGAAGTGCAGGCGGCCGCGATTGTGGCGATGCGCCTCGGGCAGTTGTCCGGTTTGGAACGCCAAAAAATTGAAGACGAGTTGGCGACGTTGCGTGCAAAAATTGCTGAGTACGAGGGAATTTTAGCGGATGAAAATAAAGTGCGCGCCATCGTCAAAGACGAGTG
This sequence comes from Acutalibacteraceae bacterium, assembly GCA_045537155.1. Taxonomy (GTDB): domain Bacteria; phylum Bacillota; class Clostridia; order Oscillospirales; family Acutalibacteraceae; genus RGIG3009. The sequence goes on along the minus strand of JAZSOY010000005.1, from coordinate 4,191 downwards.
CCTGAAAATGCGTGACAAGTACGGCGACGACCGTCGTACGGAAGTGTCGATGGTGTCCGGTGAAGTGGATATTGAGGATTTGATTCCGGAAGAAGAGTGCGTGTTGACATTGTCGCAACGCGGCTACATCAAGCGCCAAACGCTGGATGACTATAAGGCACAACACCGCGGCGGCAAAGGTATCAAAGGTACCACCAATCGTGAAGAAGATTTTACAGAATCAATGTTCTTGTGCTCCAGCCACGATATGGTGATGTTCTTCACCACCGCCGGACGGGTGTATCGTCTGAAGTGCTATGAAGTGCCCGAAGGGACACGGACTTCGCGCGGTATGAACATTATCAATCTGTTACCGTTGGCGACCGACGAAAAGGTCAGCGCGATGATTCGCGTGCCCGGCTTTGACGATGAGCATTATTTGTGTATGATTACACGCAAGGGTATTATCAAACGCACGCGTCTAAGCGCCTATGCCAACGCGCGTAAGAGCGGTTTGATTGCCGTTGATTTGGATGAGGGCGACGAACTCGCGTGGGTGCAACTCACCGACGGGTATCAGCAGTTGTTGGTGGCGACACGCAAAGGTATGGCGATTTGCTTTGATGAAAACGACTCACGTGTCGTTGGAAGAACCGCGCGCGGCGTCCGTGCGATTAACCTGCAAGGTGACGACGAAGTGGTTGGCATGGTTGTGCGCGAAGAAGATAAGTTGTTGTTGACGGTTACCGAAACCGGTTACGGACGCTTGAGCGAATTGTCTGATTATCGTGTACAATCGCGCGGCGGCAAGGGGTTAACCAACTATCACGTCGATGAATACGGCAATGTCGCCGCGGCGCGAATGGTGTCGATGGACGAAGATGTTATTATGATTTCGGCAAACGGCATTATTATCCGCACGCCAGTGGCAGAAATTCGGCAATGTCGCCGTCCGTCCAAGGGTGTGCGCGTGATGAATTTCCGCGTCGACGGCGATACGGTGGTGTCGTTGGTGCAGACGCCGCATGAAGAGGCAGAAGAAGCGTCCGACGCCGAAGATACAACGGAACAACCGGCAACCGAAGCGCCGGTGACGGAAGAATAAAAACGATACAGAAAGGGGAGACCGGTGTGGGGAAAGTGATTGCAGCGATTTCGACACCGGTCTATTCTGCCGGTATCGGGGTGTTACGCGTGTCCGGCGAGGGTGCGATTACGGTTGCAGAACGGGTGTTCCGTCCCGCCAACGCAAAACGCACCTTATCGGCGCTCGGAGGCTATCAAGCGGTGTTCGGACACGTTGTCGACAGCGACGGCCAGATTGATGAGTGTGTGGCGACTGTATTTCGCGCGCCGCACAGTTACACCGGTGAAGATGTGGTGGAATTATCCTGCCACGGCGGCGTATATCTCTTGCAACGCACCTTGCGCGCATTGTTGGAGGCCGGCGCCGCGCCGGCCGGTGCCGGCGAGTTTACCCGACGCGCTTTTTTGAATGGCAAGATAGACCTCACCCGCGCCGAAGCGGTGATGAACTTAATCGGAGCCGAGGGGCGACTAGCGGCGAAAACCGCGTTGGCGACGCGTGAGGGCGCGGTGTTCCATCGGTTGCAGTCGGTGAAAGAGCGTTTGGTGGGATTGCAGGCACAGTTTTCTGCGTTTGTGGATTATCCGGACGACGATATTCCGGAATTGGAACCGGCTGTCTTAGAGGCAGGGCTGACGGAAACGCGTGAAACGCTCAACCGCTTACTTATTACCTATGACGCCGGCCGTGTGTTGCATCAGGGCGTCGAAACCGCCATTGTAGGCAGTCCCAACGTGGGAAAATCCACGTTGATGAATTGTTTGGCCGGATACGACCGCAGTATTGTTACAGCGGTTGCCGGAACAACGCGCGATGTGGTGGAGGATACCGTGCGCGTGGGTGAAGTTTGTTTACGGTTGTCGGACACCGCCGGCATTCGACAGACCGACGACGAGGTGGAGGCACTGGGCGTGGAACGCTCCCGAAAACGGATGCAGCATGCTGCGCTGGTGCTCGCGGTGTTCGACAGCGCGCGACCGTTGTCATCCGATGACCGTGAGTTGATTGCATCGTTATCGCCCGAGACCACCATTGCTATTTTCAACAAACGAGACCTGCCGACAAAAATAGACAAAGAGTATATTTGCAACAAGTTTACACATATTGTATATATGCAAGCGGCGAATGGCGAGGGGCGCGAGGCATTGGAGCGTGCCGTTGCCGAGGTCACGGGGATTCAGCGGTTGGATGAAGCCGAACCGGTGCTGGCAACTGAGCGTCAGCGCGATTGCGTACGGCGCGCCCGCGAGGCGTTGGACGAGGCGCTGCAGGCGCTGCGGGATGGGTTGTCGGTGGACGCGGTATCGGTCAGCGTCGACGGTGCGCTGGCGGCGTTGCTGGAGTTGACGGGAGAACGTGCAACCGAAGCCGTGGTAGACGGCATTTTTGCACGGTTTTGTGTGGGAAAATAAACAAAAAAGCGAGCCGGTCTTCGTAACAGAAGACCGGCTCGCTTTTTTTATTTATCCGTGGGCTATCAGGCTGGCACCATCCATTTCAGCGGGTTGTTCCATACCGAGGATTTCCAGCATGGTGGGGGCGATATCACACAAGCGACCACCCTCGCGCAAGATGCAGTCGCGACCGACGACACAGAACGGCACCGGGTTGGTGGTGTGAGCTGTGAACGGCGAACCGTCCGGTTCGGTCATACAATCGGCGTTGCCGTGGTCCGCGGTAATCAAAACCGTACCGCCCATTGCCAATGCGGCATCGACGGTCTTGCCGACGCAGGCATCCACCGCTTCCACAGCGGCTTTGGCCGCTGAAAACACACCGGTGTGACCAACCATATCGCAGTTCGCATAGTTTAAGATAATGACATCATAGTTGCCGGATTGAATACGCTCGACAACCGCGTCGCAGACGGGGTAAGCACTCATTTCCGGTTGCAGGTCGTAGGTTGCGACCTTGGGGGAGTTAATCAGTACGCGGTCTTCACCATCAAACTCGCGTTCCACACCGCCGTTGAAGAAGAACGTCACGTGGGCGTATTTTTCGGTCTCGGCAATGCGCAGTTGCGTTTTGCCGTTGTTGCTGAGGTATTCGCCCAAGGTGTTGTCCAGCGACTGCGGCCGAAACGCCACCTGTACGTTGGGCATCGTGGCGTCGTACTGCGTCATACACACATACGTCAAGGGGAACCAACCATTTTTGCGTTGAAAACCGGCAAACTCTTCGTCCACAAAGGTGCGCGTGATTTCGCGTGCACGGTCGGGACGGAAATTGAAGAATACCACGCTGTCGCCGGCAGAAATCGTACCTTCGGCGTCGCAGACGGTGGGAACCACAAACTCATCGGTGACACCGGCTTCATACGAAGCCGCCATAGCAGCCACGGCATCGGGGTTTTTCTCACCCTCGCCGTAGACCATCGCTGCGTACGCTTTTTCCACGCGCTCCCAGCGGTTATCACGGTCCATCGCGTAATACCGTCCCATCACGGTGGCAATGCGACCGACACCGAGCGAAGTCAGCTTGTCCTGCAACTCCGCAACAAATTCTTTGCCGGAGGTGGGGGGGACGTCACGCCCGTCCATCAGGCAGTGGACAAATACGTTTTCCACGCCGCTTGCTTTCGCCATCTCTAACAAGCCGAACAAATGGGACAGATGACTGTGCACGCCGCCGGTTGACAGCAGACCGATGAGATGCAATGCGTGGGTCTTGGCGTTTTCCATCGCCGCACACAACGCTTCGTTTTGTTGAAAGTCGCCATCCTGAATGGATTTGGTGATGCGGGTGAGTTCTTGATACACGACACGGCCGGCACCGATATTCGTGTGACCGACCTCACTGTTACCCATTTGCCCATCCGGCAAACCGACATCCATTCCCGACGCGCCGATGGCGGTAAACGGGTTTTCCGCAAACAACCGCGTCAAATTCGGGGTGTCTGCGCTGTGGATGGCGTTGCCGTCGGTGTTCGGGTTTAATCCGAACCCATCCATAATAATCAGAACCAACGGTTTTTTCATCCGTGTGTTGCTCCTTTCTCAAATAGGCGCAGGGCTGTTTCCGGCCCTGCGCACAAGGTTGCTTGTTGTGTTATTTTGCCGCGGCAACGATGGTGGCGAAATCTGCAGGCTTCAAGGAAGCACCGCCGATAAGGCCGCCGTCCACAT
>JAZSOY010000003.1:0-3787 GCA_045537155.1 Acutalibacteraceae bacterium | reverse complement strand
CCCATCAGCATCGGGATAAACGCCGTCAGTACCACCGACGTCGTGAGTAACGATTCAAACGAGGTAATCAACACGCCGGTAAACGTCGCAGATAACATCAAAAGCAGCAGCCACGGAATACGCGTGCGATAGGTGTCCCACACGCTGGTTCTGAGATACGGCTTGTCGGAGGGCGTAATGGCCGCCATTTTTTCAATATCTTTGGTGGCTTCCTCCTGCAAAATATCCACCACGTCGTCTACCGTGATAACCCCTACCAAGCGTTCCTCGCTGTCCACCACCGGCAACGCGAGCAAATCGTATCGAGCGAACAGATGCGCCACGTGTTCGCGGTCCTCGGTGGTGTGCACCGACAATACCTGTCGCTGCATACGCTCGCCCACGAGGTCGGTTTCCTCTGCCAACAGCAAATCTCGTACCGTCAGCACACCCTCCAACCGACGGTTATCGTCGGTGACATAGCAGGTATAAATGGTTTCTTTGTCCGGCCCGTAGGCACGAATGTACCGGAATGCGGCGGCGACCGTCATCGACGATTTCAAATCCACGAGTTCGGTTGTCAGCACACTGCCGGCACTGCCCTCGGGATAGTGAAGCAGTTGATTGAGGAGTTTTCGCTCCTCCGGCGGGACGGTGCGGAGCAGTCGTTTCACCACACCGGCCGGCAATTCTTCCAGCAAGTCAGCGGCATCGTCGTTGTACAATCCCTGCATCACGTCGGCGAGTTCTTTCGCCGTCAGCGCACGAAGCAGACGCTCCTGCGTGTCGCTGTCCAGATACGCAAAGGTCTGTGCCGCCGTGGTTTTGGGCAGCAACCGATACGCCGGCAACGCTTGTTCGGCAGGCAGTTCGGTAATGAGGGTTGCCACATCCACCGGTGCTAAGGTGGATAACAGTGCGCGCGCCTCACCAAAACGGGTTTCGCGCAGGTGTGCTGTCAGCGCCTCGCCAATCGGGAGTAACCAAGTTGTCATAAAAAAACCTCCTGTTCTTACGAGCAGGAGGTTGGCATCACGACAAAGCGCGGCGATAAGTCCGGCGACTCATCTCCGTGTTCCGTCTGCACGCACACAGACCCACTGCTCACGATGTTGTTGTTGACTTCGAGGGTTAGCGTCCATGTGCGTTTCACTTCCTTTATTCAGACAGATAGCGGCCGATGACTTACGCCTTAGCCAGACGATGGGCTTCCAAACGGTCGACATACTCCACAATACCGTTTACGATTTCATCGCAAATGGTTTTGCCGAGTTCGACGCTCGCGCGCTCCGGGAATCCCATCACGCCCACCTTAATTTCGGGGCGTTGCCCCACTTTTTCCACGATAAACGGGCTGTCCAGTGGGCGTTTGCGCTCTTCGAACCAATCTTGGTCGGTGCACATCATACGGGCAATGTACGGTTCGTCCATCACAATCTCGTCGCGCACGTATTCCGGCGCCCAGTACTTCATCAACGACGTTTCCATCAAACCGGCATGGAAATCGTGCTCCGGTTCCATCGTAAAGCCGCTCAACCACGTGGGAGAGAGGTTCCACGATTCCACCAGCGACAGCGTAATGCGTTCCGCGAGGTCCGGATTGCGGCGCAGCAACATCTGCAAACTGTTTTGCAACGCGTTATGGTTGTCGGTACCGGCGTGGCCGAGGAATACCACAATGTTTTCAAACCCCATACGGATAAATTCCGCACAAATTTCGGAAATATACAAGCCAAATGTGTTGGGGCTGACGTTGACGGTGCCCAACAGTTCGCCGCCGGAAAAACAGTAGTTTACGGGCGGTGCCACCACCGCGTTCAGACGGTCACCGGCAATCTGCAAGGGGCGGATGGCATTCATCATATCCGTCGACAACGGCAGATGGAAACCGTGCTGTTCCACCACGGCGGTGGGGATAATGACGGTTTTGGTTTTTGTCATCGCTTCTTGCATATCACGTACGCTCATTTGCTCCATAAAAAAAGCCATTTTTGCATCCTCCTTAGCAGTTAATGCCAAAAAATAGTATACACCTGTGCCCTGTCAAGTGTCAAGTCATAAAGACAAAAAAGCGGTCCGACATCGCAAAAAAACGGGGAAAAAGGCGAGAAAAATCGAAAAAGCGACTTGCGCTGAAAGGGGGGATTGGTGTATAATATGGTATATGAGGAAACGTTTGGGGAACGCACAGCGGCGGAGGCCGCACAGGAGGATACAGTCTTGGCAGTAGATTTGCATTGTCACACACGAATTTCAGATGGTTCGCTCGGCATTGAGGAATTGCTGGGCATTGCGAAACGCCGCGGCATCACCGTGTTATCGGTCACGGACCACGACACGACGGCAGGCGCCACGCGTGCGGTGATTCTCGGTCAGCGGATGAATTTGCAGGTGATTCACGGGGTGGAGTTTTCCACGGTTGACGAACAGCGCGGTGTTCGCGCGCACTTGTTATGCTACCGTGCGACGCACCCCGACCGATTAGAGGGATTGTGTCGCCGCGTGGGTGAGAGTCGGCGTGCCGCCGGATTGGAGCGTATCCGTCGGGTGATGCGGTACTATCCCATCACACCGGATTTGGTGGCAAAGCGCGCTACCGGCAGTACCAACATCTACCGCCAACACATTATGCACGCCTTGATGGATGCCGGTTATGCCGACAGTTTCTACGGCGAGGTGTATGAAAAATTATTTGGTGAGGACGGCGCGTGCGCCGGTATCCACACGACGTATCCGGATGTCCGTGAAGTATTGACCGCTATTCACGAAGCCGGTGGAATTGCCGTGTTGGCGCATCCGTTCCACGGCGGTGCGGATGCGTTGCTGGAGGAGTTGACCTCACTTGGTCTGGACGGCGTGGAGGCTTGGCACCCATACCATTCCGATGAACAAACCGAGCAACTGCGCGCCTTTGCGTGGGAGCACGACTTGTTGGTAACCGGCGGCTCGGATTTTCACGGTATGTACACCAGCGCGATGCGCTCGTTGGGCTCCTCACCGGTACCGGAAGAACAAGCAAGCGCTTTGTTGGCATACAAGAGAAAGGGTTCAGCAGTATGACACATCGCTATCCGTTGCGCGGCGTGTGTGCACGCTCAGTGACATTTGATATAGAGAACGGCATCGTGTCGGGCATCCGCTTTGAGGGCGGTTGTTCCGGCAACACGCAAGGGGTTGCCGCGTTGGCGGAACGCTTGCCGGTGGAGCAGGTCATCGACCGGTTATCGGGCTTACGTTGCGGATTCAAATCCACTTCCTGTCCGGACCAACTGGCACGCGCGTTGACACAGGCGTTGGCAGATGCCGCCCAATAATATGGCGTAATATATCAAGAGCAGACGCGAACGGCGTCTGCTCTTTTTGATAGATTTTGGTTGTTTTCGCACGCCAAGCCCCTAACGTCGATATGCCCATACCACCTTGCCCGAGCACGGTCAACCGTTTTCGCCGTCAAAAACAGAAATTTTTCCGTGACGGTATGTTCGTGGAGAAAACGGACAGAATAAAAGCACACACGGCGTTAACGACGTATTTTTCAGGATAAAAAGGAGTGACGGCATGGGAAAAGGGTTTATGAAATTTGCCAAAGGTATGGGTATTGGGTTGGCGGTTGGTTGTGTGGTCGGCGCGGTAGCCAATCAATATATGCACAGCGGCAACAAAGGGATGAAAAAAACCGTCAGCAAGGCGCTGCAAAACATCAGCGAACTGGTGGAAGAACTCGGCACCTTGTTTTAACCGGTGCCCCGTGGTAGGTGTTGGCTGCTCTTGACGAAACAAACAAGCGAGGCAATCAAGAGGCACACTC
>JAZSOY010000027.1:0-1844 GCA_045537155.1 Acutalibacteraceae bacterium | reverse complement strand
CAAAGTCAACTATTTGTCGCAACAAGTGAGAATATTTTGATTACTTAAAACACGTTCCTTGACGGCAATCTTCGGTGGTGCCGTGACGATAACAGAGTTCGTTCGAACACTGTCCGTTCGTGGACAATTCGACTAGGTTCTGCACGGTGGTTTCCGCGATGTTTTCCAATGCTTCTTCAGTCAAAAAGGCTTGATGCGAGGTAACGATGACATTCGGCATCGAAATCAAACGCGCTAACGTGTCGTCCTCTAAAATGTGCCCGGAGTTGTCCTCAAAAAACAAATCCGATTCTTCTTCATACACATCCAGACACGCGGCGCCGACTTGGCGTGACTTGATGCCGGCTAACAAGGCTTCGGCGTCTACCAACGCACCGCGTGAGGTGTTGAGCAACACTACACCGCGTTTACATTGTGCGAGCGAGTGTTCATTGACAATATGATAGGTTTCCTCGGTGAGGGGGCAATGCAACGACAAAATATCGCTTTCGGCAAACAAGGTGTCGAGAGAAACGTAGCGTATGGTATCGCCATTGTCCAACCCCTCGGTGGGGAATTTATCATACGCCAACACGCGCATACCAAAACCGCGACAGATATCAATAAACACGCGACCGATGCGACCGGTGCCGATGATGCCCACGGTTTTTCCGTGCAAATCGAAACCGGTCAATCCCGACAAACTGAAATTGAAATCGCGCGAGCGAATGTAGGCTTTGTGAATACGGCGAATGGATGTCAACAACAGTGCCATAGTGTGTTCCGCCACCGCGTAAGGAGAATACGCCGGTACACGCAACACGTGCAGTTTGCCGTAGGCGTGTTTCATATCCACGTTGTTAAAGCCGGCACAGCGCAACGCCAGTACGCTAATACCCAAGGCGTGTAGGCGGTCAATCACTGCGGCGTTGACCGTGTCGTTGACAAACACACACACGCCGTCAAATCCATTGGCTAAGTCCACCGTATCTTCGTTGAGTTTGGTTTCAAAAAACTTAAACGAAACACCGTGTTGGGCACCGTATTCTTCAAAGGCGGCTATATCGTACGGCTTGGTGTCAAAAAAAGCAATGTTCATTGTCTAACCTCCGTTGGTTCAATATATATATTAGTATACCATCCGTTTTGCAATATCCGCAACTACAAAAAACACAGTTGAAAAATCGTGTCGATTGTGGTAGGATATTGGTAGAATTTAATAAGAAGAGGTGTCTTGTATGAGTTTCTGTACACAATGCGGCAAGGAATTGCCGGAGGAAGCCTTGTTTTGTACATTCTGTGGCACGGCGGTAGTGGCACCGGTTGCCGAACCGACAGCAGAATCGGGCACTGAGCCGGTGGCAGAACCGGTGGTTGTACCGTCTGCGACCGCCGAGGAACAAGAGTTTTTGGATGTCACCCATCGTCTGCTGCGTTGGGAAATGAAAGCGTGGAGCATTTGCGGTCGTGTGTTTTTAATTCTCGGTATCGTGTTTGCGGGATTGTTTTCTTTGCTGGCCCTTGCCGGTGGATTTATTGGTGATGCCGAAGGGGCAATGTTCAGCGGTATGATGTTCGTGTATGCACTGATATACGGCGGTATGTTTATTGCTATTGGTGTGGTCGGACTCAAAGCGGCACGGAAAATTCCGTATTACATTGATAGTATGTACCGCGATTTTCGGCCGACATATGACCGCTGCGGCAGCATTGGTATGTTGATTTTCTGTATTTTCTTCGGTGAGGTTGCGTTTGTATTTTTCCTGATTAACTTTGTACGTATGAAATCCCATACACGGTTGATACAAAACATCCTTGCCAATCAACAAGCGACATATTAAACGGCAACGAAAAAAACGGCGTCT
>JAZSOY010000227.1:0-2854 GCA_045537155.1 Acutalibacteraceae bacterium | reverse complement strand
GTTGTAACTTTCCGGTGTCATTAACACGTTATAGCGTACCGACAAGAGGGCATGTAAAAAGTTCTTGGTACTGGTTTTTCCGTAACTGCCGGTGATGCCGATGACCGTCAGTTGCGGCATCGCTTGCAACCGTCGCCGTGCATCGCGTACATATCCGTCGGCAATGCGTTTTTCCAGCGGTAGCAACAATCGGTTGACCAATCCCACCCACAACCATGGGAGCAGGGAGAGTACCGCAATTAAACCGGTGCAACGCAGTGGCGAGAGAAAATAGCATCCTACCAACGCGGCGGCAAACAACCCGTACAGGGTACACAGTAACCGCTTGACACGTGCCGTGTACACCAATGGTTTTTTGGCTTTTTGTGGGATATTCAGTGCCACCGTGGCAAGCAGTACCACCGCAGAAGCCGCAAAACAGTACACCGCCGGCAGATACATCAATGGCAGTAAAAGTGCCGGCAGCAACCGCCGCCAACTTACCAACCGTGTGTCATTTTCGCGGCACCATTTGTTGTACCGCTCCGGACGGTAGGAGTTGAGTTGCAACATATGCACAAAATACAGTGATTGCACGACAAATGCCGCAGCGGCACTTGCCAACATTCCCAGTTTCAGTAACCAGTCCATAGATTACTCTCCTTTAAGAAACGCATCAAAAACACGACGGCATTGCGGGAACTGTTCGGCAAACGCATAATGTCCGCCTTCCAACACAACCAAGCCGGCATCCGGAATCAATTTTTCCATCTGCTGTCCGTCCGACAGCGGTGTTGCGGTATCTCGCCGTCCCCAAATCAATAAGGTAGAGGCGCGAATGTGCGGCATCAACGGGCGATAGTCGGTTTTTAATGCCCATACCATACTTTGCCGCATCACGGGACTGGCTTGTTGATAGTCCGCGGAACCGAACCGACGACGTGCCTTATCCACCGCATCGGGAAACCAACGGCGAATCAGGGGGAGCGAGGCGACGGCTTTGAGTACCTTAAACGAACCGACGCGCAGGTAATATGCCAATGAATGACGTGCCGGAACACCGGCAGAGTCTAACAATATGGCTTTACGTACCGTCAAAGGGCAGGAGGAGCGCGATAACAATTCCAACCAGATGCGACCGCCGTTGGAATGTCCCATCGCGACGACTTCCTCCAAACCGAGTTCTCGGCAAAACGCCAGCACAAAATCGGCGTATTGTACCGTCGTCCATGGCTCGTGGGGTTCTTCCGAACCGCCGAAGCCCGGTAAGTCCGGCACAATCATACGACAGTACGAAGCAAGGTGATTGGTGATTTGGTGGTAGATACTGCCGTCTACACCCCAACCGTGTAATAACAGCACCGTTTGGTTTCCGGTTCCTTGGTCAAGGTAGTGTATCCGTAATCCGTTGACGAGCACTTCCATACCCAAACCCCTTTCTACCATAATTAAGTATAGAATACCATAGTTTTCCGTAAAAATCAATGCCGCAAAGGGAGTATATGCACAGAAAAAGTTTTTTATCAAAAGGTACAAAAAAACCGACAAATCCCTCCGTTACGGTTGCTTTTTTGTTTTGACTATGGTATAAAAGGAATGTATATGGCGCTTGGAAAAGACATAGCCTCGCCGTGTTTCAGGCTATGAGGAGGATTGAGTATGTTACAAACGGAAAAAAACTATGAATTCCGCCACCGGATGCGGTGTGTGCATCGTCCCGAAGCACGTGATTTTAACGTGACGGCGACGGCAGATGAAGTCACTATCGCGACCGGATGGCAACTGGTTTTGCCCCAAACGTATGGCGAGGTCACGCTGACTGCTATGCAAGATTTACAAGACTATTTGCTGGTGTCGATGAAAACATCCGTGATTCTGGTCACGGCGGAGGAAGAGGCGGCGCTGCCGTCTGTTCGTTGTGTGTTGGATGACACCCAGACCGAAGATTACGTCATCACGGTGGGGGATACCATCACGGTAAGCGGTAAAAGCGAGCGTGGACTGGCACAGGCGATGTACTGCTTGGAGGACCGTATGAACGCCAAACACGCGCCGGTGTTAAAGCGTGAGGAAATTCGGCATCCCTTTCTGTTTTCTCCGCGTATGGTTCATTGCGGTTACGGTTTGGACCAGTTCCCGAACGAGCATTTGTCGGCGATTGCTCACGCCGGTATGGACGCAATTTTGGTGTTTGTCAAGGGTATCAACGAAACACCGTACGGGTTTTTGGATTTCAACGAACTCATTGCCCGTGCCGCGCGATACGGCATTGACGTGTATGCGTACAGTTATATGACCAGCGAAAAGAATCCGCAGGAGCCCGGCGGTGAGGAATATTACGACAATTTGTACGGTAAGTTGTTCGAAACATGTCCCGGACTTAAGGGTGTGGTATTGGTTGGCGAGTCGGTAGGTTTTCCGAGCAAAGACCCGCGCGTGGCACCGGTCAACGAATTCCGCGGTGCCGACGGTATTCCGTATACCAAACCGCGTCCGGGTTACTGGCCGTGTGAGGACTATCCGCAGTGGTTGGATTGTATCAAAGGCGTTATTCGTAAGCATAAACACGATGCCGATATCGTTTTTTGGACGTATAACTGGGGGTATGTCGACCGCGAGGAACGCATCAAATTGATTCGCACCATGCCGACCGATATCAGTTTGATGGTGACGTTTGAAATGTTTGAATCCTATCCAATGGACGGATTTGTACAAACCACCGCCGACTATACGTTGGCATTCCCCGGGCCCGGCCAGTATTTTGTATCGGAAGCGGAGGTAGCTAAAGAACGTGGTATCCGGTTGTATACGCAGGCGAATACCGGCGGTCTGACGTGGGATTTAGGCACCATTCCATATGAACCAATGCCGTACC
>JAZSOY010000237.1:0-4532 GCA_045537155.1 Acutalibacteraceae bacterium | reverse complement strand
GATATTCCGGTTGCAACGGATATGCTGAAGCGATGGCGAATCAAGGTGCGCCGGTGGGTTTATGCTCGCCTGGTGGCACGGCGGTTGCCGAAGCCACCGGGCGGTATCTCGGTGTATCCGGCAACGTGGTTCATAAGACGGCTATGGTGCGTTGCGGCGGTTGCGAAGAGTTTACCGCACGCAAATTGGACTACCACGGTATTCCGTCTTGCCGTGCTGCCACACAATTCTACGGCGGTAACTGGCAGTGCAACTATGGATGCTTAGGATACGGGGACTGCGTGGCAGCCTGTGAATACGAAGCCATCACGGTTAAAGACGGACTGGCGCACATTGATGCTACCGTTTGCCGCGGTTGTACGCAGTGCGTGACCGCTTGTCCGAAAGGGTTAATCGCAATGTATGAAAGCAACGTGCACGGTGTTGTGCGTTGTTCCAGTCACGACAAGGGCGCGGTAACACGCGCCGCGTGCAAAGTGGGTTGTATCGGTTGCGGTAAGTGCACCAAAGTATGTGAATATGGTGCGGTAACGGTGGAGGACTCGTTAGCAACTATCGACCCAACCAAGTGCGTCGGGTGCGGAAAATGCGCCGAAAATTGTCCGGTACACTGCATTACCATTTATATGCCGACATCGTGTGAACCGGTTTGTCAATAAATTTCAAAAAGAAATATAGTTTTTCGAAAAACAGACTTGACAACAGACCGGTCATACTATATAATAATCTGCGTCCCCAATCGGGGATGCAATATGGCTGTATAGCTCAGTTGGCTAGAGCATGCGGTTCATACCCGCAGTGTCATTGGTTCAAATCCAATTACAGCCACCATTTTGGCCCGATGGTCAAGCGGTTAAGACACCGCCCTTTCACGGCGGTAACACGGGTTCGATTCCCGTTCGGGTCACCATCTTTCGGCTGCTGCAACTGCGGTGGCTGATATGGGCGTATAGCTCAGCTGGTTAGAGCGCCTGCTTCACACGCAGGAGGTCAGCGGTTCGAGTCCGTTTACGCCCACCACCGAACACAAGACGCCAATTGAGGTGCCTTGTGTTTTCATTTTATATGTGATTCTATGGGTTGACAAATACGTTTGACAACGCTACAATGGGAAAAGAAAAAGAACGGATGTATAAGAGGGGGGTGTTCATGTATGACAAAACGGAAATGGCGTTTTAGTTATCCGCATTTGGTGGCGCTGGGTTTTGCGTTGGTCATTTTGTTGGGCGCCTTTTTGTTGTCATTGCCGATAGCGAGCAACAGTGGTACTCGAACACCCTTTCTTTCGTGTTTGTTTACGGCTACGTCCGCAACCTGTGTCACCGGCTTGATTGTGGTGGATACCATGCTGCATTGGTCGGTGTTTGGCAGGGCCGTTATTCTTTGCTTGATACAAATCGGCGGTTTGGGATTTATGACCTTGATGACCACGTTCTCGATGGCGTTCCATCGACATGTTTCCCTGCATGAACGGGCATGGTTGCGCGATAATTTCAACGTTCCGCACATTGGGCATGTTATGCATCTGTTGCGTCGTATTTTAATTGGTACCGTTGCGGTTGAGTGTATCGGAGCGACGGTAGTTGCAACACGCCTTGTCCCCAAATTCGGATTTTGGAACGGGCTGGGACGGTCGGTGTTTCTCTCTGTTTCTGCTTTTTGTAATGCCGGATTCGACCCATTTGGTGACCAAGGCGCGTATTCGTCACTGGTAACGTTTGCCAACGACGGTGTGTTGATTGTAACGGTTGCCTTGTTAATTCTTATGGGGGGTATTGGTTTTTTGGTATGGGATGATGTACTCATCCATAAATGGCATTTCCGCAAATATCGGTTACATTCCAAGTTGGTTGTGTCGCTGACGGTGGGAATTACCGTGATAGGCACCGTGATTTTTTTCTTGTTGGAACGGCAACATACCGGCACAGATTTACCGATTTCACAGCAGATTTTGAATGCTTTTTTTGCATCGGTCACCCCGCGAACGGCAGGATTCAATTCGGTGGATATTAATGAGATGCATCCCGTGGCCGGTGCCTTAACCACGTTGTTGATGTTTATCGGCGGTTCACCCGGTTCAACGGCAGGCGGCGTGAAAACGACGACGGTGGCCGTCTTGGTGATATGTTGTATTAGCAATTTGTTTAATAAATCCGGTTTTAACCTGTTTCGGCGTCGTTTGCCGGCGGAAATCGTGGTGCAGGCAGTGTGTGTGACCGGTTTCCAGATGATGTTGGTGATGCTCGGTATTTTCCTCATCAGCGCGAACCAACCGATGCTCTCGTTGAGTGAAGTCGTTTTTGAGAGTTTTTCCGCCATCGGGACGGTGGGATTGTCTACCGGTATTACACGAGAATTATCTACCTTCTCACGACTGGTCATTATGGCATTGATGTATTCGGGACGTTTGGGAAGCCTGACATTTGCGATGATATTTGTGCAAAAAAGCAAAAAAGAGCTTCTGTTATTCCCGGAAGAAACGGTCAGTATCGGATAAACGACAGCGCTATGCCGAAAGGAGAAAAAAGGTGAAAAGTTTTTTAGTGATTGGAATGGGACGCTTGGGTGAGCATCTGAGTATCCAGTTGGCAAAACTCGGCAATGATGTTATGATTGTGGACGAGAAAGAAGACACTATCAACCGCTTAGCGGATGAGGTTACCTGTGCACAGGTGGCAGATTGCAAGAACGAAGCGGTTCTGCGGAGTTTATCGGTGGATGAGTTTGATGCTTGCTTTGTGTGCATTGGCAGTGATTTTCAAAGCAGTTTGGAAATCACCAGTTTACTCAAAGAAATGGGTGCCAAATGTGTCATTAGCAAAGCCAGTACGCGTATTCAAGAAAAATTTTTACTGCGTAACGGTGCGGATGCGGTTGTGTATCCGGAAAAGGATATGGCAAAACGCTTAGCCGTGCAGTACAGTGGGCACAATATTTTCAACTATTATCAGTTATCCGAAACGATTTCGGTGTTTGAAACGGCGGTTCCACGAAAATGGGTGGGGAAAAGCATTCGCGAAATTGATGTTCGCAAGGTGCACGATGTCAACGTGTTAGCCGTCAAGCGTGACGGAACGGTTATGATGGCAGGGCCCGGTCTTACGTTTGCCGAACAAGACCATCTGGTGGTGTTGGGAACGCGAGAAAACATTCACTTGTTGACAAAAGGCACGTGAGTAAATAGGATGTCGCTTTCCGGCTAAAAAATTAAAAAAATTGCTTTTTTCTCTTGACTTTTAGCCGGAAAGCCACTATAATCTTATACGTTGTCTATATGACACGCGCTCGTAGCTCAGCTGGATAGAGTGCTTGACTACGAATCAAGAGGTCAGGGGTTCGAATCCCTTCGGGCGCGCCAAAATGGAAAAGAGCCACCGTCAGGTGGCTCTTTTTCATTTTCCCGAAGGGATTCGAAAGGCCGTAAAGAAAACGTGCCGGTGGCTCTTTTTCATTTTCCCGAGGATGATGGAAAATAAAAACGATGTCCTTAAGTAATGACGGTTGTGTGAAAATTTTACCAAATAAAATTGACGTTCACTATAGCATTTTTTAAGTTTTTATGTTATAATGTGTAATATTTCACAGGACCAGGGGACAGCGTGCAAAGGAGATACAGGTATGGGCGGATTTTTCGGAGTGGTTTCTAAAAAGGATTGTGTATTCGATTTGTTCTTCGGTACGGATTATCATTCGCACTTGGGGACCAAACGCGGTGGTATGGCTGTGTACGATGCCACTACCGGGTTTGACCGCGCGATTCACAATATTGAGAATTCTCCGTTCCGCACGAAGTTTGAGCGCGACGTGGATGATATGCATGGCACTTCCGGTATCGGATGTATTTCGGATAACGAGCCGCAACCGTTGATTGTGCGCTCGCATCTGGGCAACTTTGCGATTACCACCGTGGGGCGCATCAATAATGTGAACGAATTGGTGGATTGTGCGTTTCAGTCGGGTGCCACGCACTTTTTAGAGATGAGTGGCGGTAATATCAATCCTACCGAGTTGACAGCGGCGCTGATTAACCAGTGCAATTCGATTGAAGAGGGTATTCGTTACGCACAGGGTTTGATTCAAGGTTCGATGTCGATGCTGATTTTGACTGCGTCCGGATTGTATGCCGCGCGCGATTTTATGGGACGAACCCCTATTGTAATCGGAAAAAAAGAGGAAGCACGCTGCGCTTCTTTTGAATCATCGGCTTTCTTAAATCTCGGCTACCATTTAGAACGCGAGTTGGGGCCCGGTGAGGTCGTGTTTTTGACACCGGATTCCGTGGAAACATTGATTCCGCCCCGTGACGAAATGAAAATTTGTACGTTTTTGTGGGTATATTACGGCTATCCGACGGCGGCGTATGAGGGCGTTAACGTGGAAGAAATGCGTTGCCGTTGCGGCAAAAAGTTGGCAGAACGTGACCAAATTGACGCTGACAGTGTAGCCGGTATTCCGGATTCCGGCACCGCACACGCCATCGGCTATGCTAACGCTACCAACATCCCATTTTCCCGCCCGTTTATCAAATATAC
>JAZSOY010000052.1:0-2073 GCA_045537155.1 Acutalibacteraceae bacterium | reverse complement strand
GTGAATATCCTCACCCGCCCTAACAAAATACCCTACTTTATCATGTCTTCCAAAGTGGCTTGGTCGATGATACGAATGCCTAGTTCTTGTGCCTTGGTGAGTTTACTGCCGGCATTTTCGCCTGCCAACACGATGGTCGTTTTTTTCGACACACTGCCGGCGGTTTTGCCGCCGTAACGCTCAATCAGTGCCGCCGCCTCGTCACGCGTCATACTCGGCAACGTGCCGGTCAGCACAAACGTCATCCCCTCAAAACGGCGGTCGGTTTGCACCGTGTGACAGGTCATATTCACACCGCACGCACGCAACCGTTCAATCAACTGCCGCGACGGTTCTAAGGCGAAAAACTCCACCACATTATCGGCCATCACGTCCCCAAAACCTTCAATACTCAAAATCGCATCGCGGTCGGCCGCCATCAAGGCATCGATGGTTTGAAAGCGTTGCGCTAACAATTTGGCCGCCTTTTGCCCAATGTGGCGAATCCCCAAGGCAAACAACAACCGCGACAAATCCGCCTCTTTGGACGCGGCAATCGCACCAATCAAATTATCCGCCGACTTATCCCCTTTACCCTCTAACTGTTGAATGGGTGCACGTTCCAGCGTATACAAATCGTCAATCCGTGTCACTAACCCTTCGCTGACCAACTGTTCCAGCACCGCCGGACCCAGTCCCTCAATATCCATCGCATCGCGCGATGCAAAATGAATCAACCGTTGCAGGCGTTGTGCCGGACAATCGGGATTGCCGCAACGCAACGCCGCTTCATCCTGTTCGTGTGCCACCGGCTGACCGCAGGACGGACACACCGTCGGCATAGTAAAGGGTTCCTCACCGGTGTGTACCGCCACGCGCACCACTTCGGGAATGATGTCACCGGCCTTGCGCAACACCACCGTATCACCGATTGCCAACCCCTTTTCCCGAATAAAATCGGCGTTGTGCAACGTCGCACGGCTAACCGTTGTGCCGGCCAAAGTCACCGCATCAAACACACCCGTCGGCGTTAAAACACCGGTTCGTCCCACCGTGATTTCCACCTCGCGCAGAACGGTCTGTTTTTCTTCCGGCGGATATTTATATGCCACCGCCCACCGCGGATACTTGCTGGTACTGCCGAGTTGTTCACGCTCGGAAAACGCATTTACTTTCACCACCGCGCCGTCAATATCAAACGGCAACGTGCCACGCATTTTCCCGATACGCTCCACCTCGGCTAGAACGTCGTCAATCGACGACGCACACCGATAAAACGGAATAACGGAAAATCCCAGTTCGCGCATATACTCCAAGGACTCGGCGTGTGACGTGACTTGATGTTCGTCCTCCAACCGTTGCAGGTTAAAAACAAACATCGACAAACCGCGACTTTTGGTAATGGTGGGGTCTTTTTGACGTAGCGAACCGGCGGCGGCATTGCGCGGATTTTTGAACGGTTTTTCCCCGTTTTCCTCCTGCTGTTCCACCAACGCGGCAAACTGCTGACGTGGCATATACACCTCGCCGCGCACAATAATGCGTTCCACCGGCGAAGTCAACTTCGCCGGAATATCACGAATGGTCCGTAAATTCGCAGACACATCCTCGCCGGTCTGCCCGTCGCCGCGCGTGGCGCCGCGCACGAACACGCCGTTACGATATTCCAACGCAATCGACAGTCCGTCGATTTTCGGTTCCACCACATACGTCGGAGCATCCAATTCTTCGCGCACACGCGCATCAAACTCGCGCAACTCCTCCAGCGAAAAGACATCTTGTAAACTACCGAGCGGCACTTCATGTTGCACCGGTGTAAACTGCCGCGACACTTCACCGTGTACTTTTTGTGTATAGGAATCGGCTGTTATCAGTTGCGGATAGGCTTCTTCCAGCCGCCGCAACTCTTGCGTCAGCCGGTCGAATTCATCGTCCTCAATTTCCGGAGCATCGTCATCATAATACCGCCGGCTGTGGTATTCAATTTCTTGTTGGAGTTGTGCAATCCGCACGCGTGCGCTTTCAAAATCCATCCTGCCACATCCTTTGGTAATAGTATACCATAAGAGAGCCTAACTCGCAATGGTTTTCACC
>JAZSOY010000209.1:0-13905 GCA_045537155.1 Acutalibacteraceae bacterium | reverse complement strand
CACGGATGCGAACCGTGCGCTCTCCCAGCTGAGCTACGGGCCCAAATAAGAACGAACCTTATCTTATCGCAATTTCGGGTGGTTGTCAAGAGGTTTCCTCAAAAATTTGCACAACCGAGCGTCGCCAAGCGCGGTCAGCGCGATAGGATTTCCCGATACCGCGTATAGGCGCGGTCGACGGCGTCCTCCCAGCTGAGATACAAGTCGTGCGACGCGCGTTCGCCGACCAGCCGCATCGCCGCCCGGTCGGAACACGCATCCATAATGGCTTGTGCACACGACGTCACATTCTCGTCTGCCAAAAAGCCCGAAACATTATGCACCGCACCTTCGGCGGCACAACTGTCTTTGAGCAACAAGGACGGGCAATTACACGCTGCCGCCTCTTTTACCACAATGCCGCAGGTGTCGTATGTCGACGGGAAAAAGAATAAATCCGCGGTGCTGTAAAATACGCGCAGATAGTCACGCTCCCGAATCGGCCCCGTGAAGGTGACGTGCTCACGCAATCCCAGTTCGCGAGCATATTGTTTCATCTCCGGAAGGTCGTAACCATCACCAATGAAAAAGGCATGGAAATCCATTCCGTTTTGACGCAGTCGGGCATACGTGTCCAACATCAACCGCAGATTTTTATACCACATCATACGGCCGGCAAACAAAAACACCGGCACGTCTTCACGCAACTTATATTTTTCGCGGAGGGCCGCTATCTTTTGCGGTGAGGCTTTGCCGCGTGCAAAATCCGTGCCGTTTTCCATCACGCGCCATGTGCCGTGATAACCGATATCCGACAACAGTCTGCCGCACCCGTTGGTCACCACCCAAACTTCGTCAGCAGCTTTCACGTTTTCTAACAAAAATTTCATCGCGACTTTCCGCATGGCCGCGTTGGGAAGGCGTTTTTGCAAATCCAAATCAAACCGCGTGTGGTAGGTTAACACCACCGGTACTTTAGGACGGTGGTTAATGGTTTTTACCAATACCGATGAGGCAAAGGGTGCGTGGACGTGCATCAAATCAAATCGGCGCGCACGCAACGAACGGATGGTATCCGGGTCAAACGGCACGCCGACACGATATCCGATACGTGCGCCCATCGGCAAGGACGGATACCGCACTACATCAAAGGCATACCGGTCCCTCGCGTCACGGTAACTGGGAGTTACTACCGTCACACGGCAATCTTTATGATTCAAATGTTCGGCATAGTTTTTGACGGTTTGTGCCACTCCGTCTATCACGGGTGGAAACGAATCGTTAAACAAGCCAACCGAAAAATTGCTCACGAACGAGGCCTCCTACCGACACGTGCGGGTGATGTTCATACGAAGATAGTGTACCATAATTTTCAGATATTTTCAAGATGCTGAGAAAATTAAAAAAAAGACTTTCCTCCGGCCGAAAAATACGGTATACTATATTATGTATAGGAATGTCAAGAACACATCGAAAGGATGGGAAGTATGGCACAACCATATTCCGTTACCATTGAAAAAATCACACAGGAGTTGTCGCTGGAGGCCGTGTATATGCCGGAGGGCGGCGAGCAGCGCACCATTGTAAGCGCCGAAGTGGACCGCCCCGGACTTGGGTTGGCAGGCTGCTTTGAATATTTTGACAATATGCGTGTACAGGTGATTGGCAAGGGCGAGTACGGCTATTTGGAAAAACTAACGCCGGAACAACGTAAAAACAGTGTGCGCGAACTGGCATCGCATCGGCCGCCGATGATGGTGGTAGCACGCGAATTGGAAGTGATACCCGAATTGGTGGATGCGTGTCGCGAATGGGAAGTACCGTTGCTCAGTACCGCCGATACCACCTCGACGTTTATGGCGGCGCTGATTGCGTTCCTCAACGTACAGTTAGCACCGCGCATCACACGCCACGGGGTGCTGGTCGAAGTGTCCGGTGAAGGTGTGCTGTTGGTTGGTGACAGCGGCATCGGTAAAAGCGAAACGGCGATTGAACTGGTCAAGCGCGGGCATCGATTGATTGCCGACGATGCGGTGGAAATTCGTCGCGTGTCTTCCAAATCGTTGGTGGGTTCGGCACCGGAAAACATCCGCCATTATATTGAATTGCGCGGTATCGGCATTGTGAATGTGCGGCGCATTTTCGGTATGGGCGCTGTGAAAATGACGGAAAAAATCGATATGGTTATTCAAATGGAGCCGTGGGACAACAACAAAACATATGACCGTATGGGTTTGGACAACGAGTATATGGACATTCTGGGTATCACCGTGCCGATGCTGACGATTCCCGTTAAGCCGGGACGTAATTTGGCGATGATTATTGAGGTGGCGGCGATGAACAATCGTCAAAAGAAGATGGGCTACAACGCGGCACACGAATTGATGCAAAATCTGGGGATGTCGGACGACGGACTGCCAGTCGAACCGCACAAAGAGCCGCAGGTGTTTTAAGGAGGCTCATAAAGGATGTATTTTGAACCGGTAGCGGATTTACACACGCACACACTGGTGTCGGCGCATGCGTACAGTACCCTTACGGAAAATGCGAGCGCCGCCGCGCAAAAAGGATTGTTGGCTATCGCGTGCACCGACCATGGCCCCGGCATTGCCGATGGTGCACACCCGTGGCATTTTTCCTGCTTGAATAAATTACCGGATACGATTGCCGGTGTCCGTAACTTGCGCGGTGCCGAGGTAAATGTGTGTGATTTTGACGGCACCTTGGACCTGGAAGAATGGCGGTTAAAACGATTGGAAATCGTGATTGCGTCGATGCACGAAGCTGTGTTATCGCCATCCACTGTGGAGCAGACCACCGCCGCGTGGTTGGCGGTGGCAAAAAATCCTCACGTGGATATTATCGGACATTGCGGATTACCGCAGTATGCGTTTGATTACGAAACGGTGATTCCCGTGTTCGGACAATACGGCAAAGTGGTGGAAATCAACGAGGGCACCTTTATATCTCGTCCTGCCGCCATTGAAAATTGCGCGCGTATTGCACGGTTGTGCAAGAAACATCAGGTGCGAGTCGTCGTTAATTCCGATGCACATTACCACACGTTTGTCGGTGATT
Organism: Acutalibacteraceae bacterium; assembly: GCA_045537155.1. Taxonomy (GTDB): domain Bacteria; phylum Bacillota; class Clostridia; order Oscillospirales; family Acutalibacteraceae; genus RGIG3009. Next base: position 10,848 of record JAZSOY010000209.1, on the reverse strand, counting down.
TTCCCCGTATGATAGCCTTGTTGGAAGAAGTGGATTTCCCGAAAGCGTGGATTGTCAACAGCAGTCGGGAGAATTTGGAGGCCTTTTTGAACGAAAAAGGCGTGGCGCTGTAAGGAGGCACAAACTATGTATACCGTTGGTGTAGATTTGGGTGGAACAAATATGGTTGTCGGTGTGGTGGACGATGCGTATCGTATTGTTGCCACCGAGCAATGCAAAACACGCGCCGAGCGTTCGGCGGAAGAAATTATGCAGGACATCGCGCAATTGGTAGAAAAGGCCGTCGCGCGTGCCGGACTGAAGAAGGAGCAGATTGCCGGTGTCGGTATTGGTTGTCCCGGCACCTGTAATGCCCAAACCGGATTGGTGGAATACGCCAACAACCTGAATTTCGTGAACACACCGGTCGTGCAGCGGATGAATGAATTGTTGGGGTTGCCCATATATATTGGTAACGATGCCAACGCCGCCGCGCTGGGCGAGGCGAAGGCCGGTGCCGCGAAAGGTGTCAACAGTTGCGTGTGCGTAACGTTGGGTACCGGTGTTGGGGGCGGTATCGTCATTGACGGTAAAATTTATGAGGGATGTAATTATGCCGGCGCGGAGTTAGGGCATATTGTGATTTGTATGGATGGTGAGCCGTGCTCTTGCGGTCGTACCGGTTGTTGGGAGGCGTATGCTTCGGCAACGGCGTTGGTTCGGCAAACCAAAGAAGCCATGGAAACCCATCCGCGTAGTGCCATGTGGAAACTGGTAAACGGAGATTTGAACGCGGTAAACGGTCGCACGGCTTTTGATGCGATGCGTGCCGGCGATACCGTTGCGTTCGCCGTGGTGGATAAATATATTGAGTATCTCGCGTGCGGTGTGATTAACATTGTCAACATTTTTCAACCCGATATGATATGCATCGGCGGCGGTATTAGCCACGAAGGGGAAACGCTGTTGGAGCCGTTGCGTGAAAAGGTCGCGCTGGAGCGCTACAGCAAATTCAGTGAGCGGCAGACGGTCGTGCGTGCCGCGCAGTTGGGTAACGACGCCGGTATCATCGGTGCGGCGTGCTTGGCACGCTGACAATGTAGTGAGTAAGTAAGGAGGGGAACGGTATGGACCCGGTACACCGATTTCAAGAGTGGGGATGTCGCATACAAGCGCGTGAACCGCTGTCTGCCCATACCACCTTTCGTATCGGCGGCGAGGCGGAGTGGTTTGTGACCGCCGACACCGCCGAGCAAGTTCGATTGGTACGGCAGTATTGCCACGAAACGCACACGCCGTTATTGATAATAGGCAACGGTTCCAATCTGTTGGTAGGAGATAACGGCGTGGACGGCGTGGTGTTGCACATCACGGCGGCATCGCCGGACTGTGTGATTGACGGTACGACGGTGACGGCATCCGCGGGACTGTCGTTGACCAAACTGTGCTCAATTGTCGCCGAGGCCGGGTTGTCGGGTTTGGAATTTGCGTATGGTATTCCCGGCAGTGTCGGCGGCGGCGTGTATATGAATGCCGGTGCGTACGGCGGTGAGTTAGCGGATGTCATTCGCCGTGTCACGGTGATTACGCCGACGGGTGATGTGTGTGAACTGTCTGCCGAGGATATGGCGTTTGGTTATCGTCACAGCGTATGTATGCAACGCGACTTGACGGTATGGTCGGTGACGATGGAATTGTGCGCGGCATCGACCGTGGATATTCGGGAAAGAATGGCCGACTACTTACGCAGACGGCGCGAGAAACAGCCATTGGAATATCCCAGTGCCGGTAGTTTTTTCAAACGTCCCGAAGGGCATTTCGCCGGCGCGTTGATTGAACAATGTGGCTTGAAAGGAAAAACGGTGGGCGGCGCGCAAGTCAGTGAAAAACACGCGGGGTTTTTTATCAACCGCGGCGGTGCTACCTGCCAAGATGTCATGGCCTTGTGCCGTGAGGTGCAGGAGAGTGTGCGACAACGCTTTGGCGTAGAATTGGAACGAGAAGTGCAATTGGTTGGACGGTGATACCATGTCTTTTTCGGCAGAAATCAAAACAGAATTGGCCGCCGTACCGAACGATACGGCTTGCTGTGATGTGGCGCAAGCGTACGGGATGGCGGAATTCGGTCGAGCCTTTTCCGCTGCTGCGGTGTCGCTGCAAACCGAAAGTGAACCGGCGGCACGGCGCTATACCGAATTGCTCTCCGTTGTTTGTGGGGTAACGGCGCAACACACACAACCGACCGAACAACGGTCGGGGATGCACCACGTGATAGTACCGGCAGAACGGCGCGCGCGGGTATTGGAAACCTTCGGGCACGACGGCAAAGAAGTGACTTTGCGACTCAATCGTGCGATGCTGGATTGTGAACGGTGTCCGGCGGCGTTTATGCGCGGCGTGTTTTTGGCGTGTGGTGCGGTGACCAATCCGCAGGTGGACTATCATTTAGAATTCAACGTGCCGCATCTCAATCTCAGTCGGGACTTGATTACCTTACTGGGCGAGCACGGGTTGCACGCACGTATGGTGCGCCGCAAAGGCAATTATGTGGTGTATTTTAAGGAAAGCGAACAAATTGAAGATTGCTTGACGTGGATGGGTGCGGTCGGTGCGTCGTTGGAATTGATGAATGTAAAACTCATTAAGCATATACGGAACAACGTCAATCGTGCCGCCAACTGCGAAAGCGCCAATTTGGATAAAACCGTGGCGGCCGCGTTGGTGCAAGCCGAGGCCGCACGTAAAATCGAGCAGCAACTGGGGTTGGATGCCCTGCCGGAAGAGTTGCGCGAACTGTGCCGTTTGCGGTTGGACAACCCCGAACTTTCACTGCGTGAATTGGGTGAACACCTGCATCCGCCGCTGAGTCGCTCCGGTGTCAATCATCGGTTACGGCGCATATTGGACATTGCCGAAAAATTATAAGGACTAGGAGGTGCCGTGGTGGCATTTGTGCATTTACACGTTCACAGTGAATACAGTCTGCTGGACGGCGCCTGCCGTCTGGACGGGCTGTTGGAACGCGTAAAATCGTTGGGGCAGACCGCGGTGGCGGTGACGGACCACGGTGTGATGTACGGGTTGGTGGAGTTTTATAAAAAAGCAAAAAAAGCCGGAGTCAAGCCGATTTTAGGGTGCGAGGTGTATGTGGCACCGCGCACGCGAACCGACCGCCAACACGGCATTGACAACGACAACCATCACTTGGTGTTGTTGTGCGAAAACGCCACCGGCTATGCCAACCTGGTGCGGTTGGTTTCCGCCGCGTGGACCGAGGGGTTTTACGCGAAACCGCGCGTGGACCGTGAATTATTGGAACGGCATCACGAAGGCCTGATTGCGCTGTCGGCGTGCCTTGCCGGTGAAATCCCGTCCGCTTTGCGTGAGGGACGCTACGAACAAGCCAAACAAACGGCGGTAGCCTATCGTCGGTTGTTTGGGGCAGATAACTTCTATCTGGAACTGCAGGACCACGGCTTGTCGGAACAGCAGGCGGTTAACAAGGAACTCGTGCGCTTGTCGCGCGAAACCGGTATACCGCTGGTATGTACCAACGACGCGCATTATCTCACGCGGGAAGATGCCGCCATGCAACGGGTGTTGATTTGTATTCAGACCAACACCACCGTGGACGAGCCCAATCCGTTGGCATTCCCCACGGAAGAGTTTTACATTAAGTCCGAGCAGGAAATGCGTGAGCGGTTTCCGGTGTGGGGTGAGGCTGTTGACAATACGGCACGTATTGCCGAACGGTGTTGTGTGGAGTTGGAATTCGGTAAGACACGATTACCGCACTTCGATGCGCCCGGTGGGGACAGTGTGGCATACTTCCGTGCGCTGTGCCGCCGCGGAATGCAACGCCGCTACGGGGATACTCCCGACGCTGCCGTGGTCGAGCGATTGGAATATGAGATGGATACCGTCGAGCGGATGGGGTATGTCGACTATTATTTGATTGTGCACGATTTTGTGAAATATGCACGCGAACACGACATTCCCGTAGGGCCGGGGCGTGGTTCGGGTGCCGGCAGTTTATGCGCGTATTGCATCGGCATTACCGGCATTGACCCGATGCGGTATCAACTGTTGTTTGAACGGTTTTTGAATCCGGAACGTATCAGTATGCCGGATTTTGATATTGATTTTTGCAATGAACGGCGTCAAGAAGTGATTGACTACGTTATTCGCAAATACGGGGCGGACCACGTGGCACAGATTGTCACGTTTGGGACGTTGGCGGCGCGCGCCGCGATTCGCGATGTGGCGCGCGCGATGGGGTTGCCGTATGCTGTCGGCGATACGGTTGCCAAACGCGTGCCGTGGGAATTGAATATGACGTTGGAAAAGGCGTTGGCGCAGTCCAAGCCACTCAAAGAATTATATGACACCGACGAGCAGGTGCACAAGTTGGTGGATATGGCTAAAAAAGCGGAGGGAATGCCACGCCACGCATCGACACACGCCGCCGGTGTGGTGATTACCGCACAACCGGTGTCCGAGTATGTGCCGTTGTGTGTGAACGGTGATGCGGTTGCCACGCAATATACCATGACGGCGTTGGAAGAACTGGGTCTGCTCAAAATGGATTTTCTCGGTTTGCGCAACTTGACCATCATCAACGATACACAACAGATGATTCGTGCGATGGGCAATCCGACCTTTGACATTAACAAAATCCCGTTGGATACGCCGGCGGTGTATAAAATGCTGTCGCAAGGCAACAGTGACGGTGTATTTCAGTTTGAATCGGGCGGAATGAAACGCGTGTTGATGCAGTTGAAACCGGAACGTTTTGAGGATTTGATTGCCGTTATCTCGTTATTTCGACCGGGACCGATGGAGTCCATTCCGCGGTATATTGAAAATCGGCATCACCCCGAAAACGTGACGTACCGGCATCCGCTGTTGGAGCCGATTTTGCGCGTGACATACGGTTGCATTGTCTATCAGGAGCAGGTGATGCAAATTTTCCGTGATTTGGGCGGATATTCGTTGGGACGAGCCGATTTGGTGCGCCGCGCGATGTCTAAGAAAAAACACGATGTCATGCAACAAGAACGTGAAATCTTTTTGCACGGTTTAACCGATGAACAGGGCGCGGTCGTGGTCGACGGTTGTATCCGGCGCGGTGTGCCGCAAGCGGTCGGTGAAGCCGTGTTTGAAGAAATGGCATCGTTTGCCTCGTACGCCTTTAACAAATCGCACGCCGCCGCCTACGCGATGGTCGCCTATCAAACGGCGTACTTGAAAGCACAATATCCTTGCCAGTATATGGCGGCGTTGTTGACCGGCACACCGGATAACAATAAAATGGTCGGCTATATCGGCGAGTGTGAACGGTTGCGTATCCGCGTGCTGCCGCCCTCAGTGAACGAGAGCAATGCCGGTTTTACGGTGGAGGGTGACCACATTCGCTTTGGGTTGACGGCGGTACGCAATCTGGGGAACGCCTTGATTCGGGAATTGGTGCGCGACCGTGAAGAAGACGGTCCGTTCACCGGGTTTTATGCGTTTTGTCGTCGAATGACACGTCATCGGGAGTTCAATCGCCGCGCGCTGGATAGTTTGATTCGTTGTGGCGCCTTGGACGAACTGGGTGCCAATCGTCGGCAAATGTTGGAAGCAACACCGCTTGTGCTGGAACAGTTGGAGGACGCCGGACGACGCAACGTGGAGGGGCAGTTGGGGTTCTTTGACCAACCACAGTTAGCGGATGGGCAGGAGCCGGCGTTGCCGGCGGTAGAGGATGTGTCGTATGCCGAACGGTTGGCGATGGAAAAAGAGGTGTCCGGATTGTATTTGACCGGTCATCCTCTCAAACCATACGAGCCGTTGTACCACCAGTTGAAGGCCGACCGCGCCGACCGTATCATGGAGGCGTTTGCCGAGCAATTGCCGATGAGTGCCGCCGAATATACCGACGGTCAAACAGTCACCTTGTTGGGTGTGTTGGGTGACCTGCAAGTAAAGTCCACACGTGCCGGCGCACAGATGGCGTATGCGAAACTGGAGGATTTATACGGCACGTTGGAATTGGTGGTGTTTTCGCGCACCTTAGAACAGTATCGCCCGGTACTGCGCGGCGGACACACGGTGGTGGTGCGCGGTAAAGTAAGCGCACGGGAGGACGAAGAACCAAGGGTGTTGGTGTCTGCGGTGGAAGCCGCCCCGTCACCGGATGCGATATCACCGACGCCGAAACGCACGACGGCAAACCCCGGACTGTACCTCAAAGTACCGTCGTTGGATAGCCGCGAATGGAAACGCGCACAACGGGTGCTGCGTGTGTTGACAGGGGATACCCCCGTGTATGTGCGCGTGGAGGATACCGGCAAACTGGTACGGGCACCTCGCGCTTTGTGGGTTGAACCCCACGCGGTGTTGGTGGAAGAACTGCAACGGGTACTCGGCAACGAAAATGTTGCAAAAATGTGCTGAAAATTTGCACTTTTAGTTGTTTTACGACGGATGGTCTTGCCATTTGTAGTTTCGATGTATATAATGAATAGCAATCCATTGACGGCAGGTAAAAGGAGATAAGGACAGAATGGCGATTAAACGAATTGCGGTATTGACCAGCGGCGGCGATGCGCCGGGTATGAATGCGGCCGTACGTGCGGTTGCGCGTACAGCGCTTGGGCGCGGTGTGGAAGTGTATGGTGTTTACCGTGGATATAACGGATTGATTCAAGGGGATATCCAACCGTTGAATCTGCGCAGTGTGTCGGATATTATTCATCGCGGCGGCACGGTGCTGTATACGGCACGTAGTCCGGAGTTTTGCACGGAAGAGGGTATGCAAAAGGCCGTTAAGACGTGCCGGGAGCATCACATCGAGGGTCTGGTTGTGGCCGGCGGTGACGGTTCTTTCCGCGGTGCGCAGGAATTGACGCAACACGGTGTACCGTGTATCGGATTGCCGTGCACGATTGACAACGATATTGCTTGCTGTGAACACACCATCGGCTACGATACCGCCCTGAACACCTGTATGGGAATGATTGATAAATTGCGTGACACCTCGCAATCGCACGACCGTTGCAGCGTGGTGGAGGTGATGGGGCGGCGTGCCGGTTATTTGGCACTGAATGTGGGAATTGCCGTCGGCGCGACCAGCATTATCGTGCCGGAAATGCCGTACGATTTCAACCGCGACATTTTGGAACGCATGCGCAAAACTTCGTCGACCGGTAAAAAGCATTTCATCATTATCGTGGCGGAAGGCGTCGGTCACGTGGTGGATATCGCCCAGCGGATTCAAGAGGAAACCGGTGTCGAGTCGCGCGCGACCATTCTCGGTCACGTACAGCGCGGTGGTGACCCGACGGTGCGTGACCGCGTGTTGGCGAGCCGTATGGGCAACTATGCCGTGGAGTTGTTGCTTGCCGGTAAGAGCAACCGCGTGGTGACAAACCAAAACGCACGGATACGCGATTTTGACATCGAGGAAGCCTTGCAGATGAAAAAGCCGTTTGACAGTGATTTGTTCCGTGTGGCGCACGAAATTTCCATCTAAAAAAATTTTTTGCAGAGTGTCTTGACATTTTCAAAAAATGCGGTATAATAAACCGGTAAGAAAACGAAGCAGAACGTTGCCCGTTCTCACCTGCAGATTTTGTTCTCGACAGGTTGATATTCTCTTCCAAACCGGTGGTAAGAATCGCGCGGGCAGTTTTTCTGCCCGCGTTTTTTATGCAAAAACAGGTGGAGGTGTTTCCCCATAGCAACGAAGGAAATGCAAATCAACGAGCAAATTCACGACAGCGAAATCCGCGTTATCGGCAGTGACGGCACCCAGTTGGGTGTGATGTCCGCAGAGCAGGCGTTGGTACTGGCGGAAGAGCAGGGACTGGATTTGGTGAAGATTGCACCCACGGCCACGCCGCCGGTGTGTCGTATTATGGATTACGGCAAGTACCGGTTTGAGCAGGCAAAAAAAGAAAAGGAAGCACGGAAAAACCAGAAACAGGTAGAAACCAAGGAGATTCGCCTGTCTTTGAACATCGACGTGGCAGACTTCAATACGAAGGCGCGCCACGCGATACGGTTCATCCAAGACGGCAATAAAGTCAAGGTTTCTATTCGTTTTCGCGGCCGTGAAATGGGACATCCGGAAATCGGTCTGGAAACCATGCAACGGTTTGCGGAGGCTTGTGCCGAGGTCGCTTCAGTGGAGAAGCCTGCCAAAATGGAAGGCCGCAATATGCTGATGTTCTTGGCACCGAGAGCAACGAAATAATCAGATACACAAAACAAGGAGGATAACTGTTATGCCCAAAATCAAGACACACAGCGGCGCGAAAAAGCGTTTTAAGCTGACCAAGACCGGAAAGGTACTGCGTGCCCACGCCTACAAGTCCCACATTCTGAACAAGAAGACGACGAAGCGTAAGCGCAATCTTCGCAAAACCACTGTTGCCGATGTGACCAATGTGGCTCAGGTTAAGCGCCTGATTCCCTACAAATAATCGTGAGTTCAGAAAGAGAGGAACGGAAAGATGGCTCGTATTAAAGGCGCTATGATGACGCGCAAAAGAAGAAAGAAAGTACTGAAACTTGCCAAAGGATATTTTGGCGCAAAATCCAAATTGTTCCGCACCGCAAAAGAAGCGGTTATGAAGTCCGGCCAGTATGCATACATCGGCCGCAAACAGCGCAAACGTGATTTCCGCCGTTTGTGGATTACCCGTATTTCCGCCGCCGCAAAGGTGAACGGTATGAACTACTCCACCTTTATGAACGGCTTGAAGAAAGCAAACATCACGCTCAACCGTAAAATGTTGGCAGAGTTGGCCGTTTCGGATGCCGCCGCGTTTGCCGGCTTGGCAGAGAAAGCAAAGGCTGCATTAAATTAAGCTTGAATTGCGCCCGTCGGCAACGCCAACGGGCGCGTTATTCATTCTTACGTGTCTGTTTTTGAGCAGACCGGACAGGAAAAGAGGACGTTTTAAGTGGACATCACCAGCCGTGATAACCGTTTGATTAAAGAGTTTCGGCGTTTGTCGAAAGGGGCACGTGAACGCCGCCAACACGGGAAATTCACCGTGGAGGGGGCGCGTTTGTGTGCCGATGCGGTGCGGTCCGGTATCGTGGTGGAAGCGGCATTCCTCACGGCGCATGCGCGGCAACAATATCCGGAACAGACAGCGGCAGTGGTTGCCGCCGCCGCGTCGGTGTACGACATTCCGGAGTCGTTGGCGCGCTATTTGGGGGATACCACCACGCCGCAGGGCATCTATATCATTGCACAGATACCGGCTTTGCCGTCGGCGGTCGATACGTTGTCGGTGCAGGGTCGTTATGCGGCGTTGGAAACGATACAAGACCCCGGCAATCTGGGAGCGATGCTCCGTACCGCCGAAGCGTTTGGATTGCAAGGCATCTTGTTGTCGAACGGGTGTTGTGACCCGTACAGCCCCAAAGTGTTGCGTGCCAGTATGGGTGGTGTGTTCCGACTGCCGCTATACGCGGCAGGCAATTTGGCGGACACCCTGCCGTCGTTGGTACAGCGCGGATTGCGTCCGGTCGCCTGCGTCGTGGAGCGCGATGCCGTGGCGGTGCAGACCGCCGCGTGGGGAGCCGGTTCGATTGCCGTTATCGGCAACGAGGGTAACGGGTTGAGCGAGGAAACCGTGCGTGCCTGTGTGCAACGCATTACCATTCCCATGGCCGGACGTGCCGAATCGCTCAATGCCTCTATGGCGGCCGGTATTGTCTTTTGGGAGATGGTACGGGAAGGTGGCGCGTCGCGTGAGTGACAATCGACTGTATCGCATTTGGATGCAACAAGCGGTTGGATACGGTTCGGCGGATGTACCGAAACTATTGGCCGCCTTTTCCACGGCAGAAGCGGTGTATCGGGCAGACCGGTTGGCTTTACAACAAGCCGGCATTGCCGGTCGCTCGTTGGAAGCCTTGTGCTGTAAAACGTTGGATGACGCGCAACGAATCGTCGACCTCAGTGCCCGATACGGATGGGTGTTGACGATAGATGACGCGCTGTATCCGCAATCGTTACGCAACCTCTTTTCACCACCACTGGTGTTGTACGGAAAGGGAACATTGCCATCGCTTTCGTATAATGATGTGCCGGCTATCGGCATTGTCGGTACGCGCAAAAGCAGTGAGTACGGAAATGCAGTCACCGGGGCGATGGCTGCCGGATTGGCGGCGGTGGGTTGCCCGATTATCAGTGGCGGTGCACGGGGTGGTGACCGTGCCGCCCACGAAGGCACCTTGTACGCCGGTGGGGCCACCGTGGTCGTGCAGGTATGCGGTTTGGATATTGACTATCCACGCCCCAATCGCGATATGCGCCGTCGGGTGTTGGAAAGCGGCGGAGCGATTATCACAGAAGTTGCGCCGGGCACGCCGATAACGCGCGGCAGTTTTCATATTCGTAACCGGCTAATCAGTGGAATGGCACGGGCGGTCTGTGTTACCGAAGCACCGGCCAACAGCGGTGCGTTGATTACGGCACGCGCGGCGGTGAACCAAGGACGCGATGTGTTTGTACTTCCCGGTCGTGTGACGGACGAAAACAGTCGCGGTTCGCACGCCTTGATTCGCGAGGGCGGTGTGTTGGTGACGTGTCCGTCGGAAGTGTTGCAGGAATATCCCTCGTTTTTTGATGAACGTGCCCAAGCCGAGGCGGACCGTGCTTATGAAGCATACTATGTATGGCTGGAGAGCAATACTACGCAACCGCGCAAGGTCGCAGACCGAGCATCCGTCACCGCACCGGCGGAGGAAATGACGGTGTCGGCGGCGCTGGTGGCGTGTCCGGATTATGCCGGAGATAATGCACAACGCGTGTATCACGCGTTAGCCGAAAACGAACCGCAGGCGGGGGGGTCTGTGGGTGAGCAC
>JAZSOY010000207.1:0-1504 GCA_045537155.1 Acutalibacteraceae bacterium | reverse complement strand
GGCGGCGGCTTGGCCCTCGGTATTCAGTTCTTTCAGATACTCACGCAACGCCTCGGCTTTTGCGGCATCATCCAAGGTGCCGGTCGTCGAGTCAAACGGCAAACCGGTCAACACGTCGATGTCGGGCTGCTGTTGTTGCGCCTCTATCACCGCCGCACCATCCGCTTTGTTCACCAAATGCTTGGTAAGCGCATCGGTGTACCCGATACTGCCGGTCAACATCGTGGTATCTGCATCCTCCGCCGGACGGATGATACCGCTCACTTTCAGCGACAGGGCGTTATCATACAAATACCGCAAACCGGCGTCGGTTTCACGCAAATCGTTGTACAAATCCGTTTTCTCGTCGTAACGGTAACAATCGGCATTGAGAACGGCTTTGTATTCCGCCTCGCAAATGTCTTCGTAACTCCAAGACGAAATGTCCTTATCCGAAAGCGGCGTGCCGTTCAGCGAGGCATTGGCCATCTCGTCAATGTCCTCAAACGGAATCAGTCCCAGTGCGTACAACGTGATATCGTCAATCTCGTTGTTTTCGTCCATCACCAAGACAATTTCATCGTAGTTGTTGGGCCACGCGCCGTATACCACGTCGTACTGTTCCAACAACAAATCGTTCACCGGTGCGCCGTCCGTGCCGGGCAACAGTTCTTGCCACAGCGTCACGCTCGGCGTGCCCATCGTCATCAGATTGCCCATCGGCGTCGAATCGGACAGCGACGACATCACCGACATATCTATCCCGATGTACTGCAACATCAGTTCGGTCAAAATCTCTTCCAAATCGCTGCGTAAAATCTCACCATCGACGGTTTCGGTGTAAATTTGCGGAGTCAAATGGTAGGAATACTGTACGCCGTTGACCGCTTGTGCCAAGCCGGAATCGGAATTGTTTAATTCCTCCGATAAAAAGGTTTTGAACGCTGTCAAATCGTTTTTGCTTTCTTCCACGCTGTTCATTGCTTTAATCATATCGTACAGCGCGGTCTTTTCGTACACCGCGTCGCTGTCGTGCGTGTTTTCCTCGGCTGTCACATTCATAAACGCATTCATCAGCGATGTCATATCCACGGCAGACGCTTCCAGTGTCAACGGATACGCGGACAACGTGCTTTCCTGCACGTTGTTGATATACGTGGTCATCCCCTGCGAAATGGCCAAAATCAACGCAATGCCGATGATGCCGATAGAACCGGCAAACGCCGTCAGCGTGGTGCGCCCTTTTTTGGTAAACAGATTTTTCAGCGACAACATAAACGACGTACCAAACGACATCGACGGGGCTTTTTTCTTTCTCTGTTTGGCGGGTGTCGCTTCGGCCGGCACCTCAGCAGCGCACTCCTCCTCACTCAGCGGTCGCGAGTCATCGGTAATCACACCATCCAACATACGAATGATGCGCGACGAATAGCGTTCCGCCAAATCCGGGTTGTGCGTTACCATCACAATCAGCCGGTCGTGGGAAATCTCTTTGAGAATTTCCATCACCTGCACGCTGGTTTCG
>JAZSOY010000072.1:0-11270 GCA_045537155.1 Acutalibacteraceae bacterium | reverse complement strand
CATCCAACGGCCAACTTTCCGCAGGTAATTTCATTGGCGGCACGGCCGCAGTCTACCGTGCCAATGGAGTCAACAGCCTCCTTGCTACCGGCTACGGCTACTTTGCGGGTAATACCCAGCTCACCCCCGACAGCAATGCTACTACCGTGGGCGCGGCAAGGCAGCCGGTAACGGTGAAGGCGCTTCCCCATACCCATAACTACACCTACTCTGCCAATCAGAATGTCATTACCGAATCCTGCACCTGCGGTCACAGCGAAACGGCAACGCTTGAGTTGGATGCAAGCGTGCCGACGGTATATAACGAAAACGAGATTAAGCCTCTTAAAGTCACTTACTCTGACGGCTGGGTGGGGGATAAAACGGCAGCGATCGTTTATTCTAATAATACCAATGCCGGAACAGCAAGCGGTTCTTTAACCATCGGTGATGCTACTGCAACCAAGAGCTTTTTAATTACAAAGAAGACCGCTGATGCTCCGACGCTACCCACAATACAGAGCAGCATTATCTACGGTGCAAAGTTGAGCACAGTTGGTCTGCCAAGCGGATGGACTTGGGCAAACGGAGACGTTGTTCCCACCGTGGTTAACAATGGCTATACGGCCTATTATACCCCCGCCGATACGGCAAACTACGATTGGACACAAGTTGATGGCTGGAACGCTACGGAAGGCAGAGTGGAGCGCACCATCGCTGTTACCGTTGAAAAATCCACCCCCTCCTATATCACGCCCGCTAACGTTACCGCCACCTATGGCGATACCCTTGCGAATGTGAATCTTTCCGCTTGGGGCAGTGGCTGGAGCTGGAAAGATCCAACAACAAACGTTGGGAATGTTGGTATAAAAACCTTTGTTGCTATATTCACACCGACCGACACCGGCAATTATAAAACGGTTGAGGTTGATGTGACGGTAACCGTTAACCCGGCCGATCCCTCCTACACTCCGCCTAAGGTAATAGGAAACCTTGTATACAGTGGAATTGAAAAGGAACTTGTTAACGAAGGCGCGGATATTATCGGCGGCACGATGCAGTATGTCCTTGGCACAAACGGCACTACTGCTCCTGCAAACAATTGGAGCACAATCATCCCTACCGGCAAAAACGCAGACACCTACTACGTTTGGTATAAGGTGGTCGGCGACAGCAATCATAACGATGTTGCTCCTGCCTGTGTTGCGGTCACAATTTCGAGAGCTCCGCTTACCGTTACTGCAAATCACAAAACCATAATCTACGGCGATGCTCCTGAAAATGGCGGTGTTACTTACTCGGGCTTTGTGCCAAATGAAAACGCAGACGTGCTTGGCGGTACTCTCGAATATGCTTACAGCTATACACAGTACGGCAATGTGGGTAATTACGATATTACGCCCAAGGGATTAACGTCTGATAATTATGAAATTACATTCCAAAAAGGGGTGCTGACTGTTGAGCAACGTGAGATCAGTATCCACTGGGGCGGTACAGAGTTTATTCCTTATAACGGAAATAAACAAGTGCCAGAAGTTACTGCAGGTAATCTTGTTAACGGAGATTCTTGCCAGCTTAATGTGGTAGTGGTAGAAACTACCGAGGGTGCAGGTGTAAATCCTGGTCAATGGACTGCCAGGATCACCGGTCTTTCCAATACAAACTACAAGTTGCCTGTAAACAGTAATCTGATTGAAGTAAAGTACACCATTTACGGAACTCAAAACGCACCTGTTGTTGTCGGCGTAGGCGAAACTATTAAGGGTAAGAACGATGGTTATATCTCGGGGCTTACTACCGAGATGGAATATGCTACCGAGGCCACAAATCTGGGCAGCGCATATACCAAGATTACTGATCCAAATATGATTTTCGCACCGGGAACATATTACGTAAGATATGCGGCTAAAGATTATTACTATTTTTCACCGTATACCGAGGTCACAGTAGCCACAAGCAGAATGCTGACTGTTACTGTTCCACAGAATCAGGTTGGCTATACACTGACAGTTGATAAATCCGCTCTTGATTGGCGAGAGGAATTTACTTTGACTTATACGTTAAAGGATGGTTATACTGAACTTTCTAATTTTGCGGTAGAAGTGAACGGCAGTTCCGTAACACTCGTAGGTGGCAAGTACACCGTAACGAATCCCGAGGAGGATATCGTAATCACGGTTAAGGGAGTTGCAGACATTACCGATCCTACAGCCCAAATTAGTATCAAAGACAACAAGTGGTCTTCTTTCTTAAACAACATTACCTTCGGCCTGTTCTTCAATGAAACGCAAGACGTTACCATCACGGCAACCGATTTGGGCAGTGGTATTAAGAGCATTGAATATTATCTGGCAAGCGGTGAACTTACAGAAACTGAGGTTAAGGACATTACCGATTGGGTAGGCTACAACGGCACATTCAAGATAAATCCCGATAACAAGTATGTTGTTTATGCTAAAATTACCGATAATGCGGGCAATGTGTTGTATCTGAATTCCAACGGCATCGTATGGGATGCTACCGCACCGTCCGTTTATGGTATTGAAGACGGCGGCGTTTATTACGGCGACAAGATATTCAAGGCGATGGATGATAATTTCCTTAAGCTCGAAGTGGACGGTTTGGATATTACCGACACCACAGAGGGTGACGACGAGTTCAAAATCGTTGCCGATAACGCCGAGCATACTGTGACCGTAACCGACAAGGCCGGTAATGTAACTGAATACAAGATTATGGTTTACAAGAACTATACTGTAACCTTTAAGGTGGACGGCGAGACCGTAGATACGCAGACCGTCGGATACGGCATGGATGCGACATTGCCGACCATCCCTGCAAAAGACGGTTATACGCAGACTGCTCCTACTTGGGACAAGGACGGCAAGAACATCACAGCTGACACCGAAATCAATGCAGTTTATACCATTAACGAGTACACCATCACCTTTATGGACGAAGACGGCGTTTATAAGACCTTGACTGTGGAACACGGTGAGGCAGTTACGATGCCCGAAGTTCCCCAAAAGGATGGCTACACCGTTACATGGGAAACCATTATTGAAAAGGCAAGCGGTGATGCCACCGTGAAAGCGGTGTATACAGAAATTCCGGTAGCAGAGCCGGAGGAAAAACCGGAAGAAAAACCGGAGGAAACGCCGGAAGAGAAGCCGGAAGAAAAACCGGAGGAAAAACCGGAAGAGAAACCAGAGGAAACACCGGAGGAGAAACCGGAAGAGAAGCCGCAAGAAGAGCCGAGTTCTCCGCAGACCGGGGATAACTCAAACCTCCGTCTTTATATTCTCCTTGTGATTGCATCGGCAACCGTACTGGCTGTTCTGTTGTTCGTAGGTAAGAAGAAAGAAGTTAGGTAAACCGTGGATTTTAACGATGGTTGATTATGCTATGCGACGTTGGAACTATGATGGGTTTGTTGACTTCAGTGTATCGAACGGTGGGTAGGTATATGTCTTTTTCGTATGCGGGTTCAGCAAGTGATTATGGCAAGACCGGTCACAATAAACGCATAAAAATAAATGCAGGAGGTTTATATGAAGTCCGTTAAAACGATGCTACTGGGAATCGCGATGATATGTTTTGGTAATTCGTTGTCGCTGTTAAATATGTTTGGGACGAATGGTGGCTTTGCCGCTGCAGGCCTAGTAATCATTTTTGCTGGAGTGGTTGTTTTTTTGGTTTCTTTTTTCCGTAAAACTATGTAAATATTTGAGACGGTAGGAGATATTGATATGGCGAAGAGAATCTTATTTCAGGGGGATTCCATAACCGATTGCGGCAGAGACCGTGATGATGTTTACAGCATGGGACACGGATACGCAAATCTCGTAAAGGCTTCGTTGGGTTTGGACTGCCCGGGAGTGTATGAATTTTTGAATCGCGGTATCGGCGGAAACCGCATTGTTGACCTTTACGCAAGAATCAAATTGGATTTTATCAATTTGAAACCGGACTATGCGAGTATTTACATCGGTGTCAACGACGCTTGGCACGAGCTCAGTCGAAGCAATGGTGTCGATACCGAAAAATTTGAAAAGATATACACCATGCTGATTGATGAGGTCAAAGCGGCTTGTCCGGATACGAAGATAATGATTATCGCTCCTTATGTGCTGGAGGGAACCGCTACTTGCAACACCGATGACACTCCCGACCGACTGGAGCGTTTCCGTAAAGATGTCGCTGAAAAGGCAGTGGTGGCAAAGCACATCGCTGAGAAATATGGTTTTCCTCTTGTCGAATTGCAGCCGGCTTTTGATGAGGCTTGCACCAAAGCCCCACCCGAGTATTGGGCGGCCGATGGCGTGCATCCGACTCCGTGCGGTCATGAAATCATAAAAAGGCTCTGGCTCGAAACTTTTGAAAACCTAAAATAATAAATATAACTGTTAGAAAAGAGGATATCCATGCAGGATGCAATCATTCGTAAATTACAAAACGGTACGGAGTTTTTATGGGTCAACGACCATAAATGCCGCTATCGTCCGGATTTTTATCCGGCTTTGAGTATGGAAGATATTTTAGATGCTCAAGACAGACTGCAACGGTTTGCGCCGCTGTTGGAACGGCTGTTTCCGGAAACAAAAAAGACGAATGGCATCATTGAGTCAGCACTGACACCCATTGACCGTATGAAACAAGCATTGAATGATAAATTTCATGCCAATATAGCAGGCGCGTTGTATCTCAAGCAAGACAATGCGTTGGCGGTGTCGGGTTCGGTCAAGGCCAGAGGCGGATTTTATGAGGTGTTATATTACACCGAACAACTGGCAAAGCACCATCATCTGTTGCAGGAGGGTGAGGAGTATTCCCACTTGGCAGATAAGCGTTGTCGCGATGTTTTCGGTCAATACACTATCCAAGTTGGCTCTACCGGTAATTTGGGTATGAGCATCGGGATGATGTCCGCGGCACTCGGTTATCGCGTGATAGTCCATATGTCTTCCGATGCCAAACTGTGGAAAAAACAGTTATTGCGTGACAAGGGCGTCACGGTCATCGAATATGCCACCGATTACAGTGAGGCGGTGAATCAAGGAAGACGGGAATCCGCCAAAGACCCGATGAGTTATTTTGTGGATGATGAAAATTCCAAACAGTTGTTTTTAGGCTATTCCGTCGCCGCTTTGCGATTGCGAAAGCAGATGGCGGAACAAAACATCACGGTGGATGCGGAACATCCGTTGTTTGTTTACATTCCGTGTGGGATAGGTGGTGCCCCCGGTGGTATCACCTTTGGATTAAAGCAGTTGTTTGGTGAACACGTGCACTGCTTTTTTGCGGAACCCAGCGAAGCCGCGTGTATGTTGCTGGGGATGGCGACCGGCTTGAACAGTGACATTTCGGTGCAAGATATCGGCTTGAGCGGGTTGACAGACGCGGATGGGCTTGCCGTCGGCCGACCGTCATCGTTTGTCGGTACGGTGATGAAACCGATATTGAGCGGCATTTTCTCTGTCAACGATGCGACCTTGTATGACTATCTGCGCTGTTTGTGGGACAGTGAGGCGATTTTTGTGGAACCCAGTGCTTGCGCCGGCTTCCAAGGGGTTGTTAATATTCACGGTAACGACGCACGAGCCTACTTAGAAAACAATGCGGTTGCCGATAACATGCACAATGCCACGCATATTGTGTGGTCCACCGGCGGTGATTTGGTTCCGGAAGTAATGCGAAAAGAATATCTGGCATTGCGCTGATAAGTGTCCGGATGGACGATTCCTCCTTGACCGATTCGCAGGCCTATTTTCTAAAGTAAGCAGTGCCGTCATCGGAATACATTGATATGTCACAAACGTTAGGAGTTGCGTCTAAATGAAGATACACTTTTTGGGAACTTGCTCCGGCACAGAACCGCTTGCCGGACGACATCACACCTCCTTAATTATGGAGTGTAACGACGCCTATTATTGGTTTGATGCCGGAGAGGGTTGTGCCCATCGTTCTCATACCGACCCGCGGCTGAACCCCCGAAAAACCAGAGCGATTTTTATTTCTCATACGGATATCGACCATATCGGCGGCCTGCCCAATTTGCTGTTCGCACTGGATAAAACCGGCGTTCGTTGTCAACTCCCCTTGACAAAAGGGGATACCACCGTGGATGTGTATTTTCCGGACGATGCGGTTTGGCAGGCGATTCAGACGATATATCCGCTGTCGACCGGCCGTCCGTATTCTCTGAAAGTGGACAAACATCGTATCACCGACGGGGAAATCTACCACGACGACAACGTACGCATCGTCGCCGCTCACAATGCACATTTGGGGACTCCGAATAATCAGGACTGGAAATCCTTTTCGTTTGCCGTCTTTACTGACAAAGAGAAAGTGGTTTATTCCGGAGATGTGAAAAGCATCACAGAATTGGATTCCTTGGTCGGTGAAACGTGTGACCTATTGATTATGGAAACGGGTCATCATGCCGTGGCCGATGTTTGCGATTATGCTGCCAAGATGGGCATCAAGATGCTCTGTTTTTGTCACCACGGACGGGAAATACTGGAGAATTTTGAGACAGTTCAATCGTATGTGGAACGGTTTTCAAAAGAGCATCATCTGCCGATATATTTGAGCGACGACGGTATGACAGTGGCACTGGGGAACGAGGAATAAGTGTAAATAGGTATGGATAATACGTGTATCCGTCAGCCACTTACCATTAACAAGCATCGAACCCATCAACGGTTCGATGCTTGTTTGTATATGGGCAGTTCACAGAAAATTCATCGGAATATTGTTGATTTATCTGTCTAAAAATGGTAAACTGATACCGTTATGAAAGAAAGGAAGCAATAGGTATGATAAAACGACTGGCTCGTTGTGTTCGGGAATATCGTGCGCCATCGATTTTAACGGTGTTGTTAATGCTGGGAGAAGCCGGTATTGAATGTCTGATTCCATTTTTGACTGCTCGACTGGTCAACCGCATTGAGAGCGGTGCGACGGTTTCGGAAATTGTACGTATTGGCGCGTTGCTGGTGCTGATGGCACTCATTTCATTGGCCTGCGGTGCGACGGCAGGATTCACTGCCGCCAAAGCATCTGCCGGATTCGCCAAGAATGTACGGCACGATGTGTTTCATCAAATCCAAAATTTCTCGTTCCAAAACATTGATAAATTCTCCACCTCGTCGCTGGTCACACGGTTAACCACGGATATTAACCACGTACAAATGTCGTATATGATGATGATTCGTATCGCCATTCGTGCACCGATGTTGTTAATTTTTTCCGTGATAATGGCGTATGTGATGGGCGGCGCGTTGGCAACTTCGTTTGTGGTCATCATTCCTTTTATGGTTGCCGGTTTGTGGCTGGTAGCGCACAAGGCGATGCCGGCGTTTCGCCGTGTCTTCAAAAAGTACGACCGACTCAATGAGTCCATAGAGGAAAACGTACGCGGTATGCGTGTGGTCAAAGGATTTGCGAGAGAACCGTACGAAAAGCAGAAATTCCACACGGCATCGGAAAATATCCGTTGGGATTTTACGCGTGCGGAGCGCATTGTGGCGTTTAACGGCCCGATTATGCAGGCGTGTGTCTATTTCAATATGGTTTTTGTTTTGTTGGTCGGTTCGCGGCTGATTATTACCAGCGGCGGTACGTTGATTAATGTCGGCGAAATTACCGCTATGCTCACGTACGGTATGCAGATTTTGATGCAACTGATGATGCTGTCGATGATTTATGTGATGCTCACCATGTCGGCGGAGTCGATGCATCGTATTGCCGAAGTGTTGGAGGAAACCCCGTCGTTGAGCAGTCCGCCGGATGCTGTCACCACGGTAGCAGACGGTTCGATTGATTTTACCGGTGTTAGTTTCAAGTATTCCGAACAAGCAGAACGGTTCGCCTTGGCTGATATCAACCTACACATTCCCTCAGGGGCAACGGTGGGTATTCTCGGTGTGACCGGTTCCAGTAAAACCACCTTGGTGCAGTTGATACCGCGCTTGTACGATGCCAGCGAGGGCACCGTTTCGGTAGGCGGTGTGGATGTGCGGCAGTATGACCTGAAAACACTGCGTGATGCGGTAGCTATGGTATTGCAGAAAAACTTGTTGTTCTCCGGCACTATCAAGGATAATCTTCGTTGGGGCAACGAGCAGGCAACCGATGAGGAATTGGTGGAGGCTTGCCGGCTGGCGCAGGCAGATGAGTTCGTACAGAGTTTCCCGGAGGGATACGATACGTTCATTGAACAAGGCGGTACCAACGTATCCGGTGGTCAAAAGCAACGGTTGTGTATCGCACGTGCGTTGCTGAAACAACCGAAAATTCTGATTTTGGATGACTCCACCAGTGCGGTGGATACACGCACCGATGCGCTCATTCGGGACGGATTTAAGCGGTATATTCCCGATGTGACCAAGTTAATTATCGCACAACGTGTTGCCTCCGTACAAGATGCCGATATGATTTTGGTGATGGAAAACGGCAGGATAGTTGCACAAGGAACGCACGATGAATTGTTGCGCACCAGCGAGATTTATCGGGAAGTGTATGAGCAACAAACGCACGGAGGTGAAAGCGATGAGTAAGCCAATGGGTGGTCCCATACGTGGCCCTCAACCGCGCGGCGTTCGCAAACTGGATGTTCGGATGCTCGGACGTGTGGTCAAACTGTTGTTCCAATCGTATCCGGTATTGGTCCCCATCGCGATGCTTTGCATCTTGTTTTCCTCGGTTGTTTCTTCCATTCCGTCGGTGTTCGTACAGCGCGTGTTGTCGGTCGTTACCACACATCTGGAGGCAGGCAGTTTGGATTGGGCGGTTGCCCGTACCGAGATTTTCCCGTTAGTCGGGGTATTGATAACCCTCTATGTGTTTTCCATTTTGGTGATTACCGCGCAGGGGCAGTTGATGGCGTATATTACGCAAGGCTTTTTGAGCAAACTGCGTTGCCGTATGTTTGACAGGATGCAGGATTTGCCGATTCGCTATTTTGACACCCACAAACACGGGGACATTATGAGCCACTACACCAACGACATCGATACCCTTCGTCAGTTGGTGTCGCAGTCCTTGCCGAGTTTGTTGCAATCCTCGGTAGTCGTGGTGACGGTGTTGTCCATTATGCTGTATTTCAGTGTATGGATGACATTAGTGGTATTGTGCGGCGTGTTTTTGATGTTCAGCCTTTCCGGTAAGATAGGTGGCGGCTCCGCCAAATATTTCATCCGTCAACAACATGCGGTAGGTAAAACCGAAGGGTATGTTCAGGAAATGATGAACGGACAAAAGGTCATCAAAGTATTTTGCCATGAACCGCAGGCGCGCGATGGATTTGATGTGCTCAACGAAGAATTATATGAGGACAGTTACCGCGCACACGCGTATGCCAACGTGCTGGGACCGATTATTATGAATCTCGGCAATATCTTGTATGTGTTGATTGCGATTATCGGCGGTATTTTCTTGGCAACCGGTGCGAAAAATGTGAGTTTATCGGGTATGGCATTCGAAATCTCTTTGGTGGTGCCGTTCCTCAATATGACCAAACAGTTTACCGGCAATGTCAATCAGTTTTCGCAACAAATCAATGCGGTGGCGATGGCATTGGCCGGTGCCGGTCGTATTTTTGCCTTATATGACCGCGCCGCGGAAGAGGATTCGGGCTATGTCACGTTAGTCAATGCTGAGGTTGCGGCTGACGGCACTGTCACGGAAACCGACCGCCGTACGGGGCAGTGGGCGTGGAAGCATCCGCACAGTGATGGTACACTCACCTACACGTTGGTTCGCGGCGACGTACAACTGACCGATGTGGATTTTGGTTATACCGAAGACAAACCGGTACTACATGGGGTATCGGTGTATGCCGAGCCGGGACAGAAGGTGGCTTTTGTGGGTGCGACCGGTGCCGGAAAAACCACCATTACCAATTTGATTAATCGTTTCTATGATATCGCTGACGGCAAAATCCGTTACGATGGCATCAATATCAATAAAATCCGCAAAGCGGATTTACGGCGCTCACTTGGTATTGTGTTGCAAGACACCAACCTATTTACCGGCTCGGTGATGGATAACATCCGTTACGGGCGGTTAGAGGCAACGGATGAGGAATGTCGCGCCGCGGCCAAACTGGTCGGTGCCGATGATTTCATTACACGGTTGCCGCAAGGATACGACACGGAGCTAACCAATAACGGTGCCAATCTGTCGCAGGGGCAACGGCAGTTGATTGCCATTGCACGCGCGGCGGTTGCCGACCCGCCGGTAATGATTTTGGACGAAGCCACATCCTCGGTGGATACGCGTACCGAGGCGATTGTGTCGCGCGGTATGGATAAACTGATGGAGGGACGCACGGTTTTTGTGATTGCACACCGTCTGTCGACGGTCAAAAATTCCGATGTGATTATGGTGTTGGAAAAAGGACGGATTATCGAGCGCGGCAATCATCAAAAACTCATTGCCGAAAAAGGCACCTATTATCAGTTGTATACCGGTGCATTTGAATTGGAATAATCGTGGCGTCGTCACCGATGGTCCCATTCAGCGGAGATGCCGACGCGGTATCTCCGCTTTTCGGTGGCAGATATTTGGCACGGTCACTGGACAAGCGATGGGGAATGTGATACAATCAAACTAGTTCCTGACACGCTGGAATAAGGAAATGGAGGCATCACCGTATGCGAGAATGGGCAACGGTATCACGTGTATTGATTTGGGTGGTTTTGGCATTCTCCTTGTTTTTCCAAATCGGTACGATTATCAGTATTCACAATTATGACACCGCGATGGACGTTAGAAGTTCGTATGAAACCGGTTTTCTCACGTTGTGCACCGTGCTGATGACGGTGTCGGTGGTGTTGTTTATGGTGTTGCGCCGCGGTAAACTCATTCCGTTGATTGCCATGACGATTATAGGGATTTGTTTTGTCGCGATTGCCGCTTCACTGCACGAGTATTACGGTATGCCCAAAGGCACCACGGGAATCGGTGATTATCTGACGGTGGGCGAAGCCTTGTATCGTCACGCGTTGCCGGCGTTGTTGCCGATATTGATGGTGCCGGTATGGTTGGTGCACCGTGAGGATGTTCGCGAACGTGCGCGCGCAGAAGAAGAGGAAGCGATACCGAGTGTATTGGGCGGATTGACCGGATTCAAGATGACCTCTTTAGAGGAACCGTCTAAACCCGAACATAAACGCCGAAAAAACTAACAAAAGCCGCACAACCGTGCGGCTTTTTTGGAGGACGTATGACGATACCTGTCTTATTTGAAGAACGGATGCGATGCTTGCTGGGTGAACGATACG
>JAZSOY010000174.1:0-12491 GCA_045537155.1 Acutalibacteraceae bacterium | reverse complement strand
AATGTATCGGCAGGTAGTGCCGCAGGATTTGATTAAATTTGGTTTAATTCCCGAGTTAGTTGGTCGTATGCCGGTCATTACCGCGTTACAACCGTTGGATACGCAGGCGTTGGTGAGTATTTTAAGCCGTCCGCGCAATGCTTTGCTGAAGCAGTATGCCAGTTTGCTGCATATGGATGGTGTGGAACTGGAGTTTGAACCGGATGCACTGGTTGCGGTGGCAGAAAAAACCTTAAAGCGCAACACCGGCGCGCGTGGTTTACGCTCGGTTATGGAGGAAATATTAACTGAGTTGATGTTTAACTTGCCTACCGACTACACGGTGGAAAAAGTGATTATCACGCGTGCTTGCGTAGAAGGCGGCGACGCCCCGGAATTGATTAAAAATCCGGATAAGAAGCCCGTACGCATTAAGACTTCGGGCAAGAAGGCGGCGCGGCGTAAAGTGACAGCGTAATCCCTATAGACGCTTACAAAGGTCAGCAACCGCCGTAGATGCATGGTTGCTGACCTTATCCATTTATTTCGAAGACCTTATAGGAGTGAATACATAAGTATGGCTATCGTACAAAAGCGTGTGGCACGGATAGCAACGTTGCCGTTACTGGCATTGCGTGGTTTGGTGGTATTCCCCCAAACCACGGTACAGTTTGAGGTGGGACGCCCACAATCCATTGCGGCATTGCAAGCCGCGATGGCAAATGAGCAAAGTTTGTTTTTGGTGACACAACGCGATATGGAACAAGAAGAACCTGCCACCGATGACCTGTGCAAAACCGGTGTGGTGGTGAACATACGTCAAATATTCCGTCTGCCGAATGACAGTTTCCGTATCTCAGTGGAGGCACAGTATCGTGCTCGCGTGCGCACCGTGACATCCACAGAGCCGGTATGTATGGTGGACGTGCGTGAGGTATTATCGCGTCCCATCATTGACCATCTGACGGTGGCGGCCTATCGTCGGTTATGCCAGACGAACTTTCAACGCTATGCGGAACTGTCGGGTGAAATTTCCGATGATAAGTATCGTCTGATGATGACCGCTGATACGGTTGGCGCGTTGGTTGACCGCATTGCCGATGCACTACCGGCGTCGACCGAGGACAAGCAAACCATTCTGGACACCGTATCCGTGGAAAAACGCGCACAAGCCTTGTTGCGGTTGCTGGAGGCAGAAATTGATATTCTAGAGTTGGAACACGGCATTGAAAAGCGTGTGCAAAACGCCATCGATAAAAACCAACGTGATTATTATCTGCATGAGCAAATGAAGGCGATAGCCTCTGAACTGGGGGAGGAAGACGACCCGTTGGGCGAGGCGGAAGAACTGAGAGGTACCATTCGGTCACGGCAGTTGCCTGAGATGGTTGAGCAAAAACTTCTCAAGGAATGTGACAAGTTAGCCAAAATGCCGTTTGGTTCTCACGAGGCAACGGTGGTACGCTTGTATCTGGATACCTGCTTGAGTTTGCCGTGGGGACAGTATTCTCGCGAACGCTTGGATTTGGCGGCGGCACGCCGTATTCTGGAACGCGACCATTACGGATTGAAAACCGTAAAAGAGCGAATTTTGGAATTGTTAGCGGTGCGTTGCTTGACCGGTGGTACCAAAGGACAGGTTATCTGTTTGGTGGGACCTCCCGGCGTGGGAAAAACCTCCATTGCGAAATCCATTGCCGAGGCATTGGGGCGCACGTATGTCCGTGTATCGCTCGGCGGTGTGCGTGACGAGGCGGAGATTCGCGGCCATCGGCGCACCTATATCGGTTCTAAGCCCGGCCGTATTATGGAGGCACTGATTCAGGCCAAAACCTCCAACCCGTTGATTTTGTTGGATGAGATTGACAAACTGGCTTCCGGTCCCAACGGTGACCCTTCATCGGCATTGTTGGAAGTACTGGATACGGAACAAAATGCGTTGTTTCGTGACCATTATGTGGAGTTACCGTACGATTTGTCGCAGGTATTGTTCATTACCACCGCCAACGATGCACAGAACATTCCGGCACCGTTGTATGACCGTATGGACGTCATTACCATTTCCAGCTATACGGCGGAGGAAAAATTCCACATTGCGCGGGAACACTTAATTAAGAAGCAATGGAAACTTAATGGTCTGACCGGCCGCCAGTTACGTATCACCGATGATGCCGTGCGGGCATTGATTGACGGATATACCCGTGAGGGCGGTGTACGCACCTTGGAACGGCGATTGGCAGCACTGTGCCGTAAATGTGCACAAAAACTGGTCGCCGGTGAAGTAAAGAGTGTCACGGTTCACCCGGAACAGTTGGAAGACTACTTGGGAGCGCGCCGTTACAAAGAGGATACGGCGATGTCAGCCGATGAGGTGGGTGTCGTCAACGGCTTGGCGTGGACGGCTGTCGGCGGTGAAACCATGCCGATTGAAGTCGCGGTTATGGATGGTACAGGCAAGGTGGAATTGACCGGTTCACTCGGTGATGTGATGAAAGAATCGGCGCGCACCGCGATTACGTATGTGCGTTCGCGCGCCGACCGTTGGCATATCAACAGCGATTTTTACAAAACGAAAGATATTCATATTCACGTTCCGGAGGGTGCGGTTCCGAAAGACGGTCCTTCCGCCGGTGTGACGATGGCAACCGCGATGGTGTCGGCGTTGACCGGTATTCCGGTACGACACGATGTTGCGATGACGGGAGAGATTTCTCTACGCGGTCGAGTATTGCCC
This sequence comes from Acutalibacteraceae bacterium, assembly GCA_045537155.1. Lineage (GTDB taxonomy): Bacteria > Bacillota > Clostridia > Oscillospirales > Acutalibacteraceae > RGIG3009. The sequence goes on along the minus strand of JAZSOY010000174.1, from coordinate 9,778 downwards.
ATTGGGGGACTAAAAGAGAAGAGTATGGCGGCGTATCGCCATCATTTCACCACCGTCGTCATTCCGAAGGCAAACGAGCCGGATTTAGCGGAATTGGATGATGTGGTACGCGGCAAGTTGCGATTCGTTGCGGCTCAGACGATGGATACAGTGATTGAAACCGCGTTGAATACACCACAATAAGCCGAGGAGGCAGGACAATGAAAATTGAGTCGGCACAATTTGAATTATCGGTGGGGTTGGGCAGTCAGTTGCCGACGTGCACCTTGCCGGAGGTGGCGGTTTCCGGTCGCTCCAACGTGGGGAAATCGTCCCTGATTAATCGGGTGCTCAATCGAAGAGCGTTGGCGCGCACCAGTGCCACACCGGGAAAAACCATTACGGTCAATTTTTATCGATTGGATACCCTGCGATTGGTGGATTTACCGGGGTACGGTTATGCCAAACTGTCCCGTGGCGAAAAACAGCGTTTTTCGCAAACGATTGGTCACTATTTTGATGACGAGCGCGATTTACGCTTAGTGTTGCAACTGATAGATATGCGGCATCCACCTACCGCCGACGACCGACAAATGCTGTATTATTTGGCGGAAAACGAAATACCGTTTTTGGTGGTACTCACGAAGGCGGATAAACTGAACCGCACACAACGAGAAGCGCAGTTGGCGTTGTTTGAACAGGAATTTGCGATGTATGAAGGCTTGCAGTGGTTGCCGTTTTCTGCACACAGTGGCGAGGGTGTTGACGAATTACGTCGTATTTTGGCAGATGTCACAACCGATTGCCCATAAAAATTTTGACCGGTACGGTGTAATCGACAGAAAAGCGGTTACACTAGCAATGATAACGTCGCAGGGCGTTGTCGATTTCAGCTGAAGGAGGTACCGGTGTATGGAAACCAATTCTTGGGGAAACTCTTGCAAAGAAAACAAGGCAATTCAGTGCTCGGTGGAACAGTGCCGCTATCATTGTACAGCAGGCAACTACTGTTCGTTAAACAGTATTAAGGTGGGAACGCACGAAACCAATCCCACGATGTGCGAGTGTACCGATTGCCAATCGTTTGAGCGCAAAGGCTAAAAATAGGTTTCGGTTTGCAAACAAAAAACGGGAGAAAGACCGATGGTCTTTCTCCCGTTTTGTTGATTACATTACGCTAACAAATCTTTCATTGTGTAGTAACCGGCCGGTTTTCCCACCAAAAAATTGGCAGCACCTACCGCACCGGAGGCAAAAATCTCTTTAGACAATGCCATGTGTGACAAAGAAATACATTCGTCATGACCGGCAAACAAGATTTCGTGTTCACCCACAATGGTACCGCCGCGAATGGAACTGAATCCGATGTCGTGTTGCTGCCGTTTTTCACGCACAGCGTGGCGGTCATATACCGGTTTCGGCGCGTAGGGAAGTCCCTCTGCCACCGCATCGGCCAACATCAAGGCTGTTCCCGAGGGGGCATCAATTTTTTGATTGTGATGCTTTTCGATGATTTCAACATCGTAGGCAGTACCCAATACAGCGGCGGGTTTTTTTGCCAATTCTGCCAATAAACTAACGCCCAGTGACATATTGGCACTGGAAAACACCGCAATGTGTTGGGCGGCGTCACGCAGTTGCAACCTATCTTCTTCGGATAAACCGGTGGTTGCAATGACAACGGGTATGTGATGCGCTTTCGCGTATTGCAACACACCCGGCAACGCCGAGGGATGTGAAAAATCTACCAGCACATCGGCTTCCACATTGCAGTTTTCCGGATTGGCATATACCGGAAAACCGGCAGACGCTTCCGTATTACGGTCAAATCCGGCGACGATATCACAGTCACAACGCTCGTTGACACACGCCGTGACAGCGCGCCCCATTTTGCCGTTGCAACCGCAGAGAATCAGTCGGTTCATACAAACATCCTTTCTTTGGCCGCCGTTACTCTACCAACGCGTATCGTTGTAATACGTCGTGTAGACGTTCTTTGGCGGAGGGTTCCATTTCATACAGAGGCAAACGACAGTTGCCGACATTCATTCCCATTTGATTCATTGCTTCCTTGACCGGAATGGGATTGACGTCCATAAACAAGGCATTGGCCAGTTCCAGATACTGCATTTGCAGATGACGGCAATCGTCCGAACGACCGTCAAACCATGCTGCACAGATATCGTGTACCACGCGCGGTGCCACATTCGACAATACCGAGATAACACCTTTTCCACCGAGCGCCAACGTGGGGACAATCAAATCGTCGTTGCCGGAATAAATCGGGATATCGCACAGCGAGGCCAGCACACTGGTTTCCGAAAAATCGGGATTGGCTTGCTTAATCGCGTTGATTTGCGGGATTTTATACAACTCTGCCACCGTTTGCGGTTTGAGATTGACGCCGGTGCGCGAGGGAACGTTGTACAAAATCATCGGCAAGTCCACCGAGGCGGCAATTTTGCTGTAATGAGCAATCAAGCCGCGTTGCGAGGTCTTATTGTAATAAGGGGTGACCAACAACAATCCATCCACGCCGATGGCAGCGCATTCGCGTGACATATCGATGCAATGTTGGGTGTTGTTGGAACCGGTACCGGCAATCACCGGCACACGGCCATTGGTTTGTTCCACCGCAACGCGGATGGCTTCCAAGTGTTCGTCATCCGCTAAGGTGGAGGCTTCGCCTGTGGTACCGACGGCAATAATGGCATCGGTGCCGTTGTCAATTTGGAAATCGATGAGTTCGCGGTACTTGTTAAAATTGACACTTCCGTCCGGATGCATCGGTGTTACCAAAGCAACACCGGCACCGGTAAAGATAGCCGGTTTACTCATACCATGACCTCCTAAAAGTGTGCAGACTAATCCATATATCCTTCTGCGCACAGCAATTCTGCCAGCAACACCGCACCACCGGCGGCACCGCGCAGGGTGTTGTGCGACAGACCGACAAACTTATAGTCGTACTGTGTATCCTCACGCAAACGACCGAGGGAAATGGCCATACCACCCTCTAACCCACGATGCAATCGTGTCTGCGGCATATTGTCCTCTTCAAAATAGTGGAGGAATTGTTTGGGTGCACTCGGCAAATCCAATTCTTGAGCGCGGCCGCGGAACGAACGCCACGTTTCCAAAATTTCTTCACGCGTCGGCTTTTTCTCAAACGAGCAGAATACCGCGGCAAAATGGCCATCACTCACCGGCACGCGCAAGCATTGTGCTGTAAAGGCAGGTGCGGTCGCCGGAACAATCACGCCGTTTTCCACGTGTCCCCAGATTTTCAGAGGTTCTTGCTCGGATTTTTCCTCTTCACCGCCGATGTAGGGGATAAGGTTATCCACCATCTCGGGCCAGCGCTCAAATGTTTTACCGGCACCGGAAATTGCCTGATAGGTGCAGACCAACGATTTGGTCACACCCCATTTAGATAGCGGATACAGAGCCGGTACATAACTTTGCAACGAGCAGTTGGACTTGACCGCAATAAAACCGCGCTGTGTTCCCAAACGTTTCCGTTGATACGGAATGACTTCTACGTGGTCAGCATTCAGCTCCGGAATAATCATCGGCACGTCGGCGGTACCGCGGTGAGCACTGTTGTTGGATACGACGGGGCATTCGGCCTTGGCATACGCTTCTTCCAACGCACGGATTTCTTGTTTGGGCATATCCACGGCACAAAACACAAAATCCGCCTGTGCCGCAACGGTGTCTACCTGCGACGCATCATACACCGTCATCTCTTTCAAGGCTTCCGGCATCGGAGTTGCCAGCGCCCAACGGTTACCCACAGCCTCCGCATACGATTTACCGGCCGACCGTGGGCTGGCAGCCAACACGCTGACGGTAAACCACGGATGCTCGGCGAGCAGCGTGGCAAACCGTTGACCGACCATACCGGTACAACCGATGATTCCGACACGATATTGTTTCATAATTACCAATCCTTTCCGGATAGAAATATACCGAAACGGCACGGTTTCGCACCGTATACCATACCAAAAAACTCGGATATCTCTACTTGACATTTTTCCGTACCTATTGTAGCATTATGTGAGAAAGATGTCAATAACAGCAGAGTTATCCACTCTGAAAACGAGGTATGAAGTTCGATGGAATGGAAGCGTCAGGATTTTTATTACAATTTGCCGCAAGAACTGATTGCCCAAGAACCGTTGGAGGCACGTGACCACTCGCGGTTATTGGTGCTTGACCGCGGTACGGGTGAGCGATACGACCGGCATTTTTATGATATCGAGCAGTATTTGCAAGCAGGTGACTGCTTAATCCTCAATGATAGTCGCGTGTTGCCGGCACGGTTGTACGGTAAGCGCCACGGCACCGGTGCAGCGGTGGAGTTGCTGTTGCTCAATCCACGTGGCAACGATGTGTGGGAAGTGCTTGCCGGACCGGGACGCAAAGCACGGCCGGGCGATGTGTTGGTGTTCGGAGAGGGATTACTAACCGCCGAAGTGCTGGAAATCTTGGAAGGCGGCAATCGTTTGGTGCAGTTTCGTTATGAGGGTAACTTTTATGCGTTGTTGGAACGCATCGGGGAAATGCCGTTACCTCACTATATTACGCACGAATTGCGTGATACAGAACGATATCAGACGGTGTATTCTCGCGAATTGGGTTCAGCGGCGGCACCGACCGCCGGATTGCATTTCACACCGGCTTTGTTAGAACGCCTGCGTGCCAAGGGAGTACGTATCGGTTTCGTGACGTTGCACGTGGGACTGGGCACCTTTCGGCCGGTCAAGGTGGATAATATTCTGGAACACAAAATGCACGCTGAGCACTACGAACTGTCTGCCGAAACGGCAGAACTGATTAACCGCACCCGTGCAGAAGGCGGTCGGGTATTTGGGGTGGGCACCACCAGTTGCCGCACGTTGGAAAGTGTCGGCTTGTGCGACGGCCGTGTACCGGCAGCTGAGGGCTGGACGGATATCTTTATTTATCCGGGGTATCCGTTCCAAGTGTTGGATGGATTGATTACCAATTTCCATCTACCGGAAAGCACGTTGATTATGTTGGTATCGGCGTTTGCCGGATACGAGATGACAATGGACGCATATCGTTACGCGGTGGAACAACGGTATCGTTTTTTCAGTTTCGGTGACGCGATGCTGATTATATAAGTGTATGAAGGAGTCTATATGGAAATTTTGAACACGTGCGGCGCGGCACGGCGTGGGGTTTTTGAAACACCACACGGTACGGTGCAAACACCGGCGTTTATGAATGTGGCCACTTGCGGTGCTATCAAAGGTGCGGTATCGGCATACGACCTGCAGGAGATTAAATGTCAGGTGCAGTTGTGCAATACGTACCATCTGCATCTGCGTCCCGGTGAGGATTTGGTGCGCGAGATGGGTGGTTTGCAAGGGTTTACCGGCTGGCAGGGACCTATTTTAACCGACAGCGGCGGTTTTCAGGTGTTTTCGTTGGCCAATCTACGCTGTATCACCGAAGAGGGCGTGACCTTTCATTCGCACATTGACGGTCGAAAGTTGTTCATCGGTCCGGAAGAGAGTATGCGGATTCAATCCAAACTGGGTTCCACGATTGCGATGGCGTTTGATGAATGTGTGGAAAACCCGGCGACGTATGACTATGCCGCGCGTTCGTGTGAACGCACCACGCGGTGGCTCAAACGCTGTATCACGGAGATGGCACGATTGCGCGAACAGCCCGACACGATTCATCCGCAGCAACTGCTGTTTGGTATCAATCAAGGGTGTACGTTTGCGGATTTGCGTGTGCAACACATGCAGGAAATTGCCACGTTGGATTTAGATGGCTACGCGGTGGGTGGTTTAGCGGTCGGTGAGCCGACAGAGGAGATGTATCGCATATTGGATGCGGTGGTACCGTATATGCCACAGAATAAGCCACGGTATCTGATGGGCGTAGGAACACCGGAAAACATTTTAGAGGGTGTGCGCCGCGGCATTGATTTGTTTGACTGTGTGATGCCGGCACGCAATGCGCGCCACGCACACGTGTTTACGTGGGAGGGGCATCGCAATATGCTCAACCAAAAATACGAGCACGATACGCGTCCGTTGGACGAATCCTGTGATTGTCCTACCTGCCGTCGTCATTCCCGTGCCTATATTCGCCATTTATTCAAAGCCAACGAGATGTTGGCGATGCGGTTGTGTGTGCTGCACAATTTGTATTTTTACAATACCTTGACCGAGCGTATTCGAGAGGTACTGGACAACGGTACATTCAACGAATTTTATCAAACGTATCGCGGTGTACTGGACCGTCGTATTTAATTGTAAACTTTTTTTGGTTAGGACTTGCGTATTGGCGCAAAGTTCGGTATAATAGGGAAGATAACTCTATGGAGGTGTACGTTATGTTGGATTTTATTACGTTGGCAGAAGGTGCTCCGGAAGGCGGCACTCTCAGCGGCACCATCGGTATGTTGCTGATGTGGGTGGTTATCATTGGTGTGATGTGGTTTTTGATGATTCGTCCGCAGCGCAAAAAGCAAAAAGAAGAGCAGAAAATGCGTGAAAGCTTGCGCGTGGGTGATGAAATTACCACCATCGGCGGTATTTGCGGCCGTGTTGTGAGCATCAAAGAGGACACCTTGGTGATTGAAACGGGTGCTGACCGCAGCAAGATGACCATCAAAAAGTGGGCGATGCAGAGTTGTGATACCGTTCACGATACGCCCGCTGACGATGACGACGATGATGACGATATCTAATTTGATATAGGCGGTACTATTTTTCCCGCTGTCCGCATACGCTGATGATGTAATCTGAAGTGGATGCGGAGGGACTCCTATGAGAAAAAGCAGGGAAGAACCGGCGATATGGTGGCGTATATTGCGTCCGATTGTGTGGGGCGTGATTGTTGGTGCCGTCGTAGGGTTGGTGTTTCTATTAGCTTCGGCCGCCGTCATGGCATCGATGCAGGTGCCGACCGGTGTCGTATTACCGCTGGCGCTGGCAATCGTGTCGATAGCGGCACTGGCCGGCGGTTTTGGGGCGGCGCGTTGTGCTCGTGAACGTGGATTGTTGTACGGTGCCGGTTGCGGATTGGTTTTATTTCTTATCGTCACGCTTGCCGGTTTCGGCATGGAACAAACGGCACCGGGTGCATCACTGTTACTGAAAGCCGCTTTGAGCGTCGGCTTCGGTGCGCTAGGCGGTGTGCTGGGTGTCAATAGTAAGCAACGGGTGCACGCGCATCGGTAAGACACAACGGGGCGGAGTCATCCGCCCCTCTTTTTGTTTTCGGTGAATATCTTGTCCTCCGACCGCATAAGATGTGGAGAACGGAGGGTTGTATATGAAACGAAACGGGACAAACCGTCTGCGGCGGTTTGTGACAGAGAATCGTCGGCGCTTATTATTTTTGTTATTACCGTTATCCGGCTTTGTGTGTGGTCTGTTGGTGTATACGGCTGTGCGCGGTACCACGTGGGCAGACTTGTTACCGATTCGGCAGGTGCCGGCAGGATTTCGCGGTGTGGTCACGCAATGGCTGCAATCGTGTTTTCAGCCTGTGTTGTTGCTTGCGGTGTTGTTTGTGTCGGGCTTATCGGCAGGAGGTTCTCTGCCGGCGGTGATGGTGCCTCTGTTTTGGGGCATTGGCTTGGGACTGACACAGGCCTATTATTATGCACAAGGGTTTCGCGGGGTAGCGGTGGTGGCTGCCGTCTTGCTACCGCACGCGGCGATGGAAGTGGTGGCCTTGTTGATGGGTGCCTCGGAATGTATGCGTATGTCCACGCGTTTTGCCGTGCAACTACTGCCGCGTTCGGCACATTGCGGCGGCTTGTGGCAAGATTTTCGTTTGTATGCCGTGCGGTTTTTACTGTTATTGCTGCTTTTGTTGTGTGCCGGTGCCATCGATGTGGCATTGCGTTTGTTGTGTGCCAACTGGTTGGGTGTACCGGTGTAAAACACCGTTTGGAAAAGAAAAAGGAGTATGGATATGGCAGGAATGTTTGGATTGTTCAACTACAATAAGCCGGGACGTGGAATCTCGAAAGATGAACCGGAAAAAAAAGCATTTTTTCGCTTTTTTGAACTTTATTTTCGAAAATTCTGGAAATTAATGGTTGCCAATCTGTTGTATATTCTGGTTTCTCTACCGATTGTGACACGTGGTTTGGCACAAGCGGGATTGACGGTGATTACGCGTAACTACGCACGGGAAAAGCACGCGTTTTTGACATCTGATTTTTTCGATGCGATTAAAAAGAATTGGAAGCAATCTCTGATTGTCGGTATTTTGGAATTGTTGGTCGGCGGTGTATTGTTGTACAGCTTGTACTTTTATGCGATGTCGGCAAGCGGCGAACTTTCGCTGAAATCGATTCTGCCGATTGCTGTTGCCTTGTTTATTACCATGCTGTTTTTCTTTGCACGGTACTACCTATACATCCAGATTGTTACGTTTAAGATGTCACTCAAGCAAGTGCTTAAAAACAGTTTGCTGTTTGCGATGGCAGGAGTCAAGCAAAATCTGTTGCTTTCCGCCATTTTGTTGGTAGTCTATGCGCTGGTGGCTTTGGGGTTGTGGTTTTTCCCGCTGATTGCGCTGGCCATCGTGATTATCGGATACGTGTTGGTATTTCCGGCGTTTCGTTCTTTCTTAATTCAGTTTACCATATTCCCCTTGGTGAAATCAGCCATTATCGACCCCTATTACAAAGAGCATCCGGGTGAGGATTTGGAGAAACGACGCGACCTCAATTTGTCGCCCACGGAAGAGGAAACGACCGTGGAAGAAGTATCGGAAGGCGAGCCGATTTTCACAGATGTGGTACACCATAAAGAACCGGAATCAACGGTATTTCCAAAACAGTACGATGAACGGGAACTACGTCGCGGAAAGCGTTTCACCTCACGTGATACCGAGGACGACGATAATACTATCTAATTAAAAAGCGGTCATCTGCCGATAGCAGATGACCGCTTTGTTATTGTTGACACCGTGATTGACGGCACTATTTCTTTTTGAAGCTGTCTTTCAGGGATACCGCACGGTTGAACACCGGATGGCCGGGGGTACTGTCCACATTGTCAATGCAGAAGTATCCCAGACGCAGGAATTGGAACGATGCCGGTGCGTCGGCAGGCAAGATACTAGCTTCTATTTTGCAGTCGGTGAGCGTTTCCAACGACGCCTCGTTCAAGCAATCCATAAACTGCTTATCGCCGCCTTCCGGCTCCGCATCCGAAAACAACGAAGAATACAACCGCACTTCGGCGGTCTTGGCAGTGGCCGCGTCCACCCAGTGGATGGTGCCGCGCACTTTTCTGCCGTCCGGCGTGTTACCGCCGCGTGTTTCGGGGTCATACGTTGCCAGAATTTCTACCACGCGACCGGTTTCGTCCTTGATACAACCGGTGCATTTCACCACATAAGCAGATTTCAGACGTACTTCGTTGCCGGGGAACAAACGGAAATACCCCTTAACCGGTTCTTCCATAAAATCTTCTTCTTCCACCCACAACGAGCGCGAGAACGATACGGGATGCGTACCACGCTCAGGGTGGGAGGGGTGATTCTCCATCGGGAAGGTTTCGGTAGCATCTTCGGGATAGTTCGTAATGGTGAGTTTTACCGGATGCAGTACCGCCATCGCGCGCGTGGCATTTTCGTTCAAATCCTCGCGCAGACAATGTTCCAATAACGCGACCTCGACCGTACTTGGCACTTTGGCAACACCGACGCGTTCAATGAAATTCCGCACCGATGCCGGTGTGTAACCGCGGCGGCGCAATCCGCGCAATGTCGGCATACGAGGGTCATC
>JAZSOY010000054.1:0-1568 GCA_045537155.1 Acutalibacteraceae bacterium | reverse complement strand
ATATTGACAGCAGCAGAGGGATTGTTTATTGGATGTTTACCGTCTTAAAAATAGAAGCCGGGTGCTTGCACCCGGCTTTTCGTATGGTTGATTTTACAGCGCCTCTATCGCTGTGCGGAGAGCCTCATCCGGGTCTGGTTTTTCCTCGAACACTTTATGGGGGTCACGCAGGGTTTCAAACACCTCGTAATAGCGATGGCCGAAGGCGTATAACGACTCGGAATTGAAATGCAAATGGTCGTCTTTACCGGTCAGTCCGTCAGCCGATACAAATCCGGTCATGGGGTTGTTGGCGGCAATTTCCTGCAAGGCGCGGTTAATATGAACATAGTTTTGATAGAAAGTTTCACCGGCACGTTGGGTTAAAAACGCACCTAATCCGCCGAGTACAAACGGCACATCCTGCAGGTCCAGTGTATCACGCAAGGTATGCATCATGGTTTCTAATCGTTCTCGGTACAACGGATATAAATTGTCGGCACAATCCGATTCGCCCTGATGCCACAACACACCGGCAATCGTGGAGGTCCGTGATGCCAGACGTGCTTGGTAGACAGCATTGTCAAACAATAAACCGCCCGGTCGCCATTGTTCCAGTCGAGTGCCACCGTCGGCACAACCGATAAGGCCGACATCGACGCCGTAGGTTTGGGCATATCGTTCGGCAAAACTTTCCGCCAGACTCACACCTGCAAAAGCACGGTCGGGATTGATGGGACGGAACATTGGCATCCAGCGCCCGTTTCGTAAAATTTTAATGTGTTCGCTGTTGACGGGTACGGCTTCATCCAAATTACCACGTCCGGCCATGTTGGATTGTCCAATCAATAAAAAAGAGTGAATCATATTCCCATTCTCCCGCATATCATTGTGGACAGCACGAGGCTGTCGGTTCTCTTCTGGTATTGCTATTGTATCGCGGACACCGATTAAATGCAAGAAAAACATGAATTTTGCACATATTCCGAAACAGGAAAGCGATACTATGACGGGAGGGATGGTCATGCCGGAAAGAAAGGGAAATTATACCATTTCATTGTCGGGGCGACCGCGTGTGGTAGCGTATGCGTCAGCGGTCGGTAAAAAAGAGGGCGAAGGACCGCTTGGTGACGGATTTGACATGGTGTTTCAAGATGCGCGTTTGGGCGAAAAAACGTGGGAGAAAGCCGAAAGTCGCCTGCAAAAAGAGGCATTTACGCGTGCGTTGGACAAGGGAGGATATTCGCCATCACAGGTCAACGTGTTGTTTACGGGGGATTTGTTGAACCAAAACATCGCGTCGGTGTTTGGTATGCGCGACACCAACATTCCATTGATGAACCAATTTGGGGCGTGTTCGACGATGGCGCAAACGCTGTGTCTGGCGGCACTTTTTGTGGATAGCGGTGCAGCGGATATTGCCGCGGCGGTGACTTCGTCGCATTTTTGTACGGCGGAACGGCAATTTCGTTTTCCGTTGGAATACGGTGGTCAGCGCACTCCCACGGCACAATGGACTGCCACGGCCGCCGGTTGTGCGGTGGTGGGTATGGGTAGCGGTGTGCATATCGCCGATGTGTGTATCGGTC
>JAZSOY010000081.1:0-9549 GCA_045537155.1 Acutalibacteraceae bacterium | reverse complement strand
AACCGATACACGCGCCGACTGCCGTAAGTGCACCGACTACACCGAGCAACAGTGTCGGCGCGTTATGACGAAGCAACGGGCGGCGTAGACCGGATGCCCAACAGATGAGTGCGGCCAGCAACAGTCCGCCCACTCCGTCGGCAAATGAGGGGGATAGCTCCATTGGCAACAAGCGGATGCCCCATAACGCACCGGTTGCCGGCAATTCACGCAGTATTCCCACCGCCAACAGCACCGGAAAGGTGTGATACGGCAAACGCGTACCTTCCCACGCGACACAGCCTGCCAGTAAGAAAAGCAGAAAAATTTGCGGCTGATACGGCAATAGCAACGATGCGTTCGGTAACAGGCGGGATAATACGGGGAATAAAAGCATACCGACGCCGAGGGATACCAGCATCGCGCCCCCCACAGGTAATGATAACGATAATCGCCGCCACAACGCGACGCACGCGTAGTCAACCAATAAAAGCAAACACACGGCGGTTGTCAGCAGCAGCGTGTTACGTGGGGACGTACAACTGACTGCGAGCGTTAACAGCAACCAACCGGAGGCATCGGGATAGGCTACCATACGACCTCTCCTTTTTACGCTGATGTGACAAAGGCAACGGCATCATTCACTGCTCGTATCACGGCACGTGAAGAGGTGGTGGCCCCACTGATACCGTCTATCATCGTGCCGCCGTCACCGCGTGCTTGATTGAGGGCTTCTTCCGCCAATTTCACAAACGGGCTGATGCGGATACTGGCACCGGCATACGCATCGGTTTTGCCGGTATCCGGCTGATATACGATGCGCGACGGGTCTTGCGTGTCCAGTAACACCCGTTCCAATAACTCCGCTTGTTGATGCCATAGTAAACCATCTTCGGTCATGACATAGTCACCGTTACGCGACAATTCCTTTTTAGTCGCTTTCCCGTTTTGTTGTTCGGCGTCCCAGTTCACAGCAGAAATCTCTCCGTCTTCCACTGTCAATTCCACCATATCGCGGAAGCCTGATGAGTCATATTCCTTGGCGATGGCGCGGTAGGTCCCGTCTTTCAGCACAGATTTCTGGTTGGTATTGAGTGCAAAAGGGGTATTGCCACCGGCAAATTGTTCCCGAAATTGGTCATTGACAATCCGTGCCCCGTAACCGGGTGTTTCTTGATGTTTGCCGATGTGGATACCCTTTACGGTTTGTTTATCGCCATTCACGGCTACGTGTACCTCAATGGTGCCGGCATACCCTTCCGCTTCGGCTGTGATGGCATAGCCGATAACGGTTCCCTTTGCGTCCACGGCACTCCATGCCTGGGTGATGCTTTGGGACGAGGCGGTGTCTAGCGGTCGATATTCGGCAGCATCCAGTAGTTCCCCAAAGGTGTTTTTGACCTCTTCGGTTGTTTGCTCGTTTTGTAAGCGTGTCGTTAATCGGTCACCGCCCCACAATAAGGCAAGGGATACCACAACGGCAATGCCCAACGACAATAACGTATTCATCCACGGTTTCATGCGGTTTTCTCCTTTCGTTTTGTGCCATAGACACGTGGTCGTGTCCACCATTCCAGTAACGGTGTCACGAGATTCATCGTCAATACCGCAAAACAGACGCCTTCGGGGTAGGGGCCAAACTGTCGAAACAAGGCGGTCAACGCCCCCACACCGACGGCAAACAAAATGTCACCGGCGGCAGTGGTGGGACGGCCGGTGTAATCGGTGAAAATATAGACAGCCCCAAACAGTAAGGAACCGGAGAGAGTTTGACGGACAACATCCTCGCCGCATAGGGCGGTGACTACCGCAAAGGCGGCAACGGAAAGTACCGGAACGTGCCACCGTATCACGCCGCGGTATAACAACCACCCCAACCCCAAGAGCAACAATGGTATACAGGTTTCGCCCATAGAACCATTGACGCGTCCGAACAATAACGCCGGTAACGGCGTATCCCCATCGGATAGTGGTGTGGCGGTGGATATGGCATCCGGTAAGGTGTAGCCGGTCAAATAGGCAGGAAAGACCGTAATCAGAACGGCACGTGCCGCCATAGCCGGATTAAACAGATTGGCACCAATACCGCCGAATGCCTCCCGAAACAATACCACCGCCAGCAGGGTGGCAGCCACCACTAACCACCAGGGTGTACCGACGGGGCAGGAAAGTGTGACCAACAGTGCGGTCACGACGGCACTGAAATCCAAAGGGTAGTACACACGCCGACAACGCAACGATATACGGTCGGCGAGAATACCGGTAATGACGGCGATAACGAGCAGCCACAAAGCACGCCATCCGAAGAACCAGACAGCGGCGGTTGCGGGGGGGACCAAGGCGATACAAACATCGGTCATAATTGCCGGTGTACGACGTCGATTGCGTAAAAATGGTGGTGGATGTTTTCCGGATGTGCTCATAGGCGACCTCTCTTTCGCAAACGGGTAATGCGTGCGGCAAGTTGCCGATGTGCCGGACAGACGCGTGAACAACAACCGCAGGAGATACACGCATCAAAATGCAGGTCAGCGCACAGTTCATCGTCGTTGTGTAACCACGTGCGTTCTATGAGGAACGGCATCAATCCGGAGGGGCAGGCGCGCACACACGCACCGCAACGAATACACGGGGATTCTTCTTCCGATTCTGTCGGCAACACCAAAATGCCGCCGCACGTTTTTGGCAGGCCGGTATCGGGGGATACTGCACGTTTTCCGGTCATTGCACCGCCGGCAATGAGTTGTGAATGGCGACCGGTGATGCGTGGCTGGGCTTGTGCGGCTAAATCGCGTAACGGTGTGCCGATAGGCACCATTAAATTGCAGGGATGCTCGACGACTCCTGACACGGTGACAACACGGTGTGTCAACGGCAAGCCACGCACCGCATCCGCCATAGCGACAGCGGTTGCCAGATTCGACACCAGAATTCCCTGTTGAGCCGGATAGGTTCCCTGCGGCACTTCCGTTTTCAATACGGCACGAATCAGTTGTCGTTCGCTGCCTTGCGGATAACAAGAAGGGAGAGCAACCACTTGCCATAACGTACCGGCGGCAAGACGGCGCAGTGCGTCCACAATGGTCGGTGTTTCGGCACATAGGTGAACGCGGTCCGGTGGGATACTACCGGCGTTTATCAGCGCGGCGATGCCCTCGCGTACAGCGTCACTTTGTTCGATTACCAATCGCCCATCGCCTGCGAGGTATGGCTCGCACTCACATACGTTGATGAGCAGGTGCTCGGCTGAGCGGTCGCGGTATTTAAGATGTGTAGGAAAGCCGGCACCGCCAAGCCCCACCAAACCGGCATCGTACATACGTTGTACCAGTTGTGGGGGAGGAGAATCCACCGATATCGGTGGTAGTAATTTTCCTTTCGTTTGTGTGCCGTCGGCGGTTACCGTCAGCACGCGACTGGGGCGGCCATTCAGTGTCAATGTACTGTGCTCGTCAACGGTGGCACGACCGGACACGCCGCTGTGCAACGGTGGTTCGTGTCCTTGCGGGTCAATTGCCAGCACATCGCCGACGCCGACCGTCGCACCGGATTCCACCACCGGGGATAACAAGGTGTTCCCAATGGTCAGCGGTAACACAATATGGTCCGGCACGAATACGGTTATCGGGCAACGCAATGCCTCTTCTTTGGCAACGCGCAAGGATTTGGAAAAGTGAATACCGCCGCGAAATGGTTTTGGCACAAGGACACCTCCTAGGATTCGTATATGGCTATATGACATAGTTTAGTACATTTCGGACATAAATATACTGCAAAGGAGGGAACGGAATGGAATTCCGCGCAGGTGTCGGTGCATTGTGGATTGTGCGTATCATTGTCATATCATTCGCAACGACACTTTCGGTGATACTTTGTTTGCCGTGGTGGTTGTTTGACATCGGTGGATACGCGGTTGTGTGGGTGCCGTGGCTTGTTGCCATACCGTTATCGGTGATATATGTACCGCGGCTGGTTGCCTCTTTGCACGGTGTTCTCACCGACGATGCCATTCACGCGGTGTACGGTGTGTTTTGGCGGCGCGAGGTATTTGTTCCACTGCATTCCCTGCGTAATTTTGAGGTGTGGACACCGCCTTTACATCGAGTCTTTCACTGCCGCACGGTGGTGTTGCGTTTTGCCGGCGGCACCGTTCTATTGCCTCTGTTAGCGAAACAAGATGCCGAGCGGCTGACAGCGTGTCTGGAACAGATAGAGGAGATGCTATGATGGAACAACGTCCGCATCTTACGTATGCGTTATACGATTTGCGACGGTGGCGCGTGTTGATTCTTATTCCGTTAACACGGTTGGTTTTCAATTTGCTACGCGGTGTATCACCGACATGGCATCGCTATGAACTGGTGGCGGCGGTGATACTGGTAACCTATGCAATCGCGAAACAACGCGTGTGCCGTTATCAGTTGTCCACCTCGCCTGAAGGTCGCTTTCCCGCTTTGCGCGTACATCAAGGGATTGTGTGGCGTCGATGTTTGCGTGTCGCCGCCGAGGACGCCGCTTCTGTGGAAATTGAGCGTACACCGTTGTTGGGGTTGCTGGGGGGACGTCGGGTGCGTATTAACACGGCCGGTTTACGACGTCGTGCCGATGCGCAATTGTACTTGTCAGCGGCACAGACCAGTCGATTATTCTCATTGCGCGCCGCGGTCGGAGATTATCACGCACACCGACTGCCGGTTTTGCTCATGTCGTTGAGTGGCTCCAATGCGGCGGTGGGTTTACTCACCGTTTCGCCGGTGCTACGACAGGTCGGCACGTGGTTGGGCACCGATATTACCCAAGACGTCACCGGTTGGTTGCATAAACCGCTCAGTGATGCCTTACCACCGACGCTGCGGTTGTTGGCCAATGCCTTGGTGATTGGCTGGAGTGTATCGGTTTTACGCAATTTTCTTCGTTATGTGGGGTTTCGCGCACGGCGTGAGGAGAATCATCTCCATTTGGTATCGGGATGGTTTACCCGACGCGATGTGTTGATAGATTGTGAAAAAATTACGGCGTTGGAACTGCGCCAAACGTTGTTTATGCGGTTGCTTTCTTTATATACGGCGGTCATTACGGCAGCCGGATACGGACGAGATATCGGCACACGTCCGGTACTGGTACCGGCGGCACACGCACGAGAGTTGAGTATGTGCTTAGACCGTCTATTGGGGGACTATCCTATCGGTGTCAGCCGTTTGCGTCCGGCACGAGGCGCGTGGTGGCGATACACGGCACCACCGTTCATCACCCTACTGTTGGGCTGTGTCTTTTGGTGGTTCGGCAGATGGTGGCAAACGGTGGCTTTGCTGTGGTGCTTTTTTTCTCTGTGGTGGTTGTTCGTGCGCTACCTTGGTTGGCGTCAAGCCGGATTCGGGTGTAGTAATGGTGCGGTGTCGGTAAGTTATCCGCGCGGTTTGGCACTGTATCGTGTCGAGATTCCCGTAGAAGTGGTGGACTGCCTAATGATTACACAATCGTGGCTCCAGAAACGGCAAGGCGCCTGTACGGTTCGCATTCGCTGTTATGGGGAAAAGAAGCGTGTTTACCGTGTCTGGCAGTTGCCATACGATGCCGTATATCGCGAATGGATACGACGATAAAAAACCGGCATACCGTATTGAAACGGTATGCCGGTGGCAGGGTTCTTTATTCTAACTTTTCGCCGCGAATGTACTTTTCACACCTGCTCATAAAAATTTCTACATTTTTCGCGTTAACGGTATACAATTCACCGGAGCTGTGCAGAACAGCATATTTCCCGGCGGTTTGCTGGTACAGTTTTATCCACGTGCTTTTTGCCAAGGAAAGATTGGAACGAATCTGAATGGTCATTGTCGGTTCTACGCTGGGTACGGTGTTCGTTGAACCGGTACGCATGATGGAGATTAAATCGCTGTACAACGTACGGAAATCGTCCGTCGGGTACTGCGTACCTTCAATGGTCACCATCATCTGGTCGTCCCGTTCTTCTTCGTCCGGGTAATGTGTTAATTCAAACGTCGTGGACTTGTTATTCAGTGTGATGGTCATGGATTCGACCTGGTCAATATAGTGGAAGAACATTAACAGGTCTGCCATATCATCGTACTGCGCTTCCGTCCAAACCAAGGTCGTGGGGTCAACGGTGTATACGAGAGGAATCAACTCATCCTCCGTATATACCACCGCGTAGCGCTCGCCGCCCATGGTTTCTTTCCCCAATTTGACTGTGTATTGGAAGGTGTTTTTGAACGAAATATCGGTGGTTGTTTCACCCGTTTCGATGTTGTTGTTCTTGACGGTTTTTTTGATAGACAACGAAATGGTGAATGCCGAATACGGATTGTTAAAACCATACCGTTGCAAATCCGCGGCGGTGGGACGAACCTTGGCAATCCCCGACGCGGTGAAGTCGTAATACGAAGACGGGCTAAGGTAGGGGGTATCGCTTCGGCAATTGCGGAAGAACGGTTCGGTTAAATAATACCCCGAGAGCACTTGCGCCTGTTGTTCATTTTCCAACACATCGGTAGAAATCTGGAATGATACCGGTTGCGGTCGAACGGAACCGAAGAATGTAATATCACGCACGACCAACGCTTCGTCCTCGGATTCGGGTTGGGGTGCGGTTATCGGTGCCACGGATAGATAGGTGGTCGACGGTTGCGCCACCGTACCGGCGAACTCTTGGTCGACAAGATAGATGGCGGAAGAGCCACTTTTGCGCAGATAACAGCCTTCGCCGGAGGGCGATGTATCCCCTAATTCAAACGAAAAATGGCTGTTATCGGAATAGGTCACTTCGATGGTGGTGCTGCGCTTCTCGGCATCAAATCCAAAATCCTCGGGGTGCTCGGGGGTATCGGCAATCAGGCGCAGTGCCGTGATTTCTCGTAGATACTCCGTTAAGGATTCATAAACATAGGTGTCCTGCGGCAAATCTTCATAACCGAGCACGACCATATCACCGTTTTTATCCGGTGCCACCGTAAAGGTTTCATCGGGTGTGGTTACCTTTACCGAAGATACCGTTACTTTTTCACCGATTTTTACCAAGGTCACGGAGGTGTCGGGTACGGTTGTGGCGGTCGTGTCACCGTCTTCGGCAGGCGGTAACAGCAGCAAAACTGCCAACACAGCGCCCAACACCACCAAGGCAACGGCGGAGAGAAGTAAGGTTCGTGTACGTCTACTCATAAGTGCCTCCGTCGTAAGAACACGACCAGACAAACGGCAATCAAGATGACCGGTAATGCCAACAGTGCTATTTCAATCATTCGCGCTTGTGCCATGGAATAGGACAACGTAGGCACGGTTAAATCCACGCCGGAAATCACCACGGTATCGCCCAAACTGCACAGTGTACGAATCGGTTCCAGGAACAGCATTTCATTGGCATATTGTGGCATCGCAGCATAGGCCGGGAACAGATAACTGCCGCTGACCACCACATTGGTTTTCACGGCGGTGTTGTTATACACATGGGATTCCGTGGCATACGCCATACCAATAACCGGATAGGTATCGGCATCCAGTTCTTGGACTTCACTGCCCTCTGCCAAGGAGGCGTAGGGGGTGAGTTTGGCACTCTCGGTAAAGGTAATTAACGGGAAATTAGTAACTAATTCCTTTTCAGTATCGGTTCCGTATGCGGTCAACAACTGCAAGGTGTACGGCATAATGACATCCTTGCCGATAGATTCTACGGTCAAATCACTCGACTCAATCTGTGTAATAGGCGCGTACTTCCCGTCACCCATCATGGCCAAATAGTTGTTTTCATCGGTTTCGGATATCAAGTTTTGTGTGACGGTGATACCGTAATCACTGGACAGAAAATCGTAGAGATTGGGACAGGTGCCGTCGATGTTACACAGTACAAATAAATGGCGACCATAAGCGCCCTCATTGTACAACCACATACGCAGACGAGCAATTTCATCCAACGTGTAATCCGTCACCGGTGCCACCATAATCAACGCGGCACTGGTGTCATCAATTTTTTGTGCCGACGCCAAGTTCAGTGTTTCGGTGGTGTAGCCGTTGCGTTCATAGGTTTCCTGCATTTTTTGAATCAAATCGTTGCTTTCACCGTGACCGTTGAGAAACGTTAAGGTTACCGTTTTGCCACCGCAGATGGTGTTCAAGGTGCTGGCCAGTTTTTGCTCGACCAGAGAAGAATAGGTGGACATATAATTAGAGTCATATTCTTCGGCGTACAAGTCGGTCACACTGAGTACTCGATACTGTTCGGTTTCTCCTTTGCCGGTACGCACCAGGATGTCGCCGGAGGAAATTTCATATTTACTATACGTGGAAATCAGCGTGGGGTTGGCTTCCACATCAAAATATCGAACGGAGACCTTGCCGTTGCTGAGCGAATGGTATTCCTTGGTAAACAGATAGAATTGCCGCAGTACCGTATTGAGTTCTTCGTAGCCGGTTGCCGGAGCCGAAAAGGTGCTTTCATCCAAGAACACAAGGATTTCCACATCTTGCTCGATGTTCTTTGCCACCGTCGTGCTTTCCTCCGACATGGTATAGGTGCTGTCGGCAGTCAAGTCCCACGATAACGGGAACCGGTCGTACAACACACTGACAATCACATTAAATACGAATATCAACGCCACGGCGACGACGGTTAACACCGTAGCAGTGGTGCCGAGTCGCAGTTTGCGGTTGGTTTTCCACTTTCCGAATCGCGGTGCTTTGGGTGCCGCTGTCGATTCTTCCGTTTCCATGGGATTAGGGGCTTCGGCGGTTTCTTCGACGATATCTTTGTTTTCAAATTCATTCATTACCGTCAACCTCCTCTCAGTTCCAGCGTTTGCGGTCAAGCAAACGCACGGTTAAGAATATGAACAATACTTGCATGGATAGGAAAAACACCACGTCGTCGTATTGAATGGTACCGGCGGTAAAACTGGAATACCGTTGATTGACCGAGAGAAAGTCGATAACGGTGGCAACCAGTTTACTGTCGGAGAAGATGGCTTTCATATTGTCCATCATAATCAATACCAGGGATGCCAAAAAACTACCCAATGCTGCAATAAATTGACTTTCGGTCAAACTGGATACCAGCAATCCGATGGCAATCACCATGCCGCCGAGCAACAACAGACCCAGATAGTTGCCCAAAATAACCAACCAATCGGGGGTGGTTTGGAACGCGATAATCACACCGCAGACCAATGTGAGCGAACAACCGATGGCAAACAGCAGCAACGCCGCCAAAAACTTACCCACCACGATACCGGTCAGGCTGACGGGGGAGGTCAATAAGATTTGGTCGGTTTTTTGCCGCTTATCGTCGCTCATCAGGCGCATCGTCAGAATGGGCAACACCAAAATCAGCAAATAGGATTGTAAATTTTGAAACATCACTGACAAATCCGGTGAAGCGTAGGTTACGTTATATGCCACGAAGAAAAACGCAGTCAGCGCGAACATAATGGCAAGAACGCAACAGCCGATGGGTGAGGTGAAATAGGCTTTGAATTCACGTTTGAATACGGCGGTCATACGGTTGCCCCTCCTTTGCGATTGGTCTCGGGAAGTTGTTCACGCGTCAGCGAGATAAAGACT
>JAZSOY010000050.1:0-6905 GCA_045537155.1 Acutalibacteraceae bacterium | reverse complement strand
CTTCTGGTGGAGGACGTGTTATTGGACAAACCGGCGGAATGTGACATTGCGACGGGCGATACGTTGTGGACGCTGATTCCGAAACACATTATTTTCGAGTACGTCAGCGACCCGGCGCTCAAGCAAAAAGCGCGTGAGTTGATTCGCCGCGGCAAGTTGTGTAAATCCCTATGGTACAAAAAAGACATCAACTTCCGCCGCTGGCTGTATTTCCACAAAAACCAAGCAAGTTATTTCAAGAAATACGCGCGCTACTTCGGCAACAAGAGTTTACGCGACTAATCTAAACGGAGGAATGCAGTTATGTGCGGCTTTGCCGGTTTTTTCACCAACGGTTACGGCGGTGACCGTCGGGCGGTCATAGAAGCGATGGCAGACCGCATCGTGCATCGCGGTCCGGACCAAGCAGACTACTATGTGGACGACGACATCGCACTGGGATTCCGTCGGCTGTCCATCATTGACTTGGAGGGCGGCAGTCAACCGTTGTTTAACGAGGAGCGCACGTTGGTGCTGACCTTCAACGGCGAAATTTACAACTACCGCGACCTACGCGACGAACTCATCGCCGCCGGTCATACGTTTACCACCAAAACCGACTCCGAGGTACTGCTGCACGGATACGAGGAATGGGGTTCTGCCCTACTGGAGCGTCTGCGCGGTATGTACGCGTTTGTGATTTGGAATACCCAAACGAAAACGCTGTTCGGCGCGCGGGATATCTTTGGTATTAAGCCGTTTTACTATTACCATCACAACGGCGACTTCTTTTTCGGCTCGGAAATCAAGTCGTTTTTGTCGCACCCGTCGTTTGTCAAGGAACTGGACGAAACGCGTCTGCCGGACTGGCTGTGTTACGAATATCTGCCGACACGCGACACATTTTTCAAACACGTGTTCAAACTGCTGAACGGCGAATGTTTTGAATACCAAAACGGCGAACTCACCATTCATAAATACTACGACGTCGCCGACCGCTTTCAAGCGGATACCACGGTGTCGGCCGAGGAATGGGAACGCCGCATTGCGGCAACGTTTGAGGATTCCGTGGCCGTCCACCAAATCAGCGACGTGGAAGTGGGCTGTTTTCTGTCGGGAGGCGTGGATTCCAGTTACGTCGTCAACGAGGTAGCGCGCGGCACCGAAAAGGTGCGCACGTTCTCGGTGGGATACGCGGAGGAAAAATACAGCGAGTTAAAACTGGCGCAGGAATTTTCCGAAGTTATCGGCGTCGAAAACATCGCGAACAAGGTGTCTGCCGAGGACTACTTTGACTGGGCAGGCAAAATCCAATATTATATGGACGAGCCGTTACCTAACCCGTCGGAAGTGCCGTTGTTTTTCTTGGCACAAAACGCCGCGAAATACGTCAAAGTGGTGCTGTCCGGCGAGGGTGCCGACGAATTGTTCGGCGGCTACCCCATGTATCTGGAGGGTGGACACTTTGCGAAATACAGCCGCCTGCCGCGTGCGTTACGTCGCGGTGTCGCGGCAATAGCACGGCGGTTACCCGACCGCGTCAAGGGCAAGCGATTTGCCATTCGCGGCGCGATGCGCCCGTACGAACGGTTTATGCGCGCCAATTATGTGTTCACACGCGACGAGCGATTGCAGTATCTCAAGCACCCCGGCACGCCGGTGGACCCGGTGGAGTGGTCGCGTCCTCATTTTGACAAGGTCGCCCATCTGGACGAACCGACGCAGTTGCAGTACGTGGATATGCAGACGTGGATGTTGTACGACATTCTGCAAAAGGCGGACCGTATGAGTATGGCGAATTCTTTGGAATTACGCGTGCCGTTTTTGGACCGACGGATGTTGGAGTTGGCGGTCACTCTGCCGACACCGCACCGCATTGCCGGCAACACCACCAAAGTGGCGTTGCGGAGTGCCGCACTGAAGCGGTTGCCGGCATGTACGGCGAACCGTCCGAAATGCGGCTTTCCGGTCCCCCTGAACGACTGGTTGCGCCAAGACCGCTACTATCAGCGTGTGCGCGACGCGTTTACCGGAGAGATTGCGGCGAAATTCTTTCAGCAAGACGCCATTTTGCGCCTGCTGGACGACCACAAAGCCGGCCGTGCCCTGAATATGAAGAAAATCTGGACCATTTATACGTTTATTCTGTGGTATGAACAGTTCTTTGTGTTGAACTGAGCATATAAATACACCCAAACAGAGTAGGTCTGTGAGCGTTGCGGAAACACGATTTTCGCGCCAGTGCCGAACGGACGGGGAGTTGCCGTTAGGACGAAAAGCACCGCGCTTACGGTTTGCAGACCGCATCCCGCTGTTGAATACCGAGTCATTACGCCTCCTTATTCAACAACAATAAGGAGGATTTATTATGTCAACCACCACCCCCCGTTGGAAAACCGTGCTGCACGTTGTGCTGTGCGGTATGCTGATTGCGCTGGACGTCGTACTCACCCGATTCGCCTCGGTGAATTTGTGGGACAAACGCATCGGCTTTTCGTTTGTTGCCGTCGCATTAGCGGCGCATTGGTACGGTCCGTGGAGCGCCGCACTGGTACACGGTATCAGCGATTTTATCGGCGCGCTCGCCTTTCCCACCGGCCCGTATTTTCCCGGCTATACCCTCACCGCCGCCGTCATCGGCTTGATTTTCGGTTTGTGCTTTTACCGCAACCGAAAATGGTGGCGTATTGCTTTGGGCGTCGTGAGCGGACAACTCGTCGGCTCACTGTTGCTAAACACCTTGTGGATTTCCGTCACCAACCACGCGCCGTATTGGTCGGTGCTGGTCGGTCGTTTGTTACAATCGGCTCTGATGACACCGGTGCAACTGCTCACCCTCCCCTTGGTCTTTACCGCGTTGCGCCGCATCGCACCGCCGACGACGGCACGGTAAAATTTTCAATATTTCTCTTGATTTTTGTAAAAAAGTATGCTATAGTGTTCTCGTATTTCGCACAACTGTCTTTCACAGGAGGACACTTTTATGTCGTTGCCATCCGAAACGTGGTTGCTGGTGCGTGCGGATGTCTTGCCGGACGTGTTTGCGGCGGTACTCGCCGCGCAGAACGATTTGGCGTCGGGCAAGGTCCGTTCGGTCAGCGAAGCGGCGCGTCTGCACGGGATTTCGCGCAGTGCGTATTATAAGTATAGGGGAGCGATTGCCCCGTACGTCGGCAAGGCGACCACCACGATGACGGTGGAATTGCTGTTGCAGGATTGTCCGGGCGTGTTGTCGTGTGTGCTGTCGGCGTTTGCCAAGGCGGGCGCGAACATTTTGACCGTCAATCAGCAAGCGCCCTCCGGCGGCAAAGCGCAAGTGACGTTATCGGCACGCACCGAATCGATGTCCACCCCGATAGATACGTTTATCGACCAACTGGGGCACATTGCCGGTGTACAATATGTTATCAGCGTTAACCGAGCACCGTCGGGTGCTCTCGCACAACCGAAAGGAGAAGTTCTATGATTCCAATAGCCATTTTGGGGCACGGCGTTGTCGGCTCCGGTGTTGCCGAGGTGGTCAGCACCAACCAAGACACCATCACACACAAAGCCGGCGACACGATTGTCGTGAAGCGCATTTTGGATTTACGGAGTTTCCCCGAATTGCCGTATGCCGACCGATTTACCACGTCGTTTGACGATATTCTCGGCGATGAGGAGATTCGCATTGTGGTAGAAACGATGGGCGGCTTGCATCCGGCGTATGACTACGTGAAAGCGTGTTTGTTAGCCGGAAAAAGCGTGGTCACCTCCAACAAAGAGTTGGTGGCGGCGTGCGGTGATGAGTTGTTAGCGATAGCGAAAGAGCACAATGTCAACTTTATGTTTGAGGCAAGCGTGGGCGGTGGTATTCCGATACTGCGTCCGATTGACCAGTGCTTGGCCGCGAATGAAGTGTATGAAATTGCCGGTATTCTGAACGGCACCACGAACTTTATGTTGACGCGGATGGTGCAAGACGGATTGGATTTTGACACAGCGTTGTCGATGGCACAGAAACTCGGGTATGCGGAACGCAATCCGGCCGCCGATGTGGAGGGGCACGATGCCTGCCGCAAGATTTGTATTCTGGCGTCGTTGGCGTTTGGTAAGCACGTGTATCCGGAGCAGGTATATACCGAAGGGATTACGGCGCTGACGCCGGCGGACGTGCGGTGTGCCGAAGCACAAGACTGTGTTATCAAACTCATCGGCAGAGTGCGTCAGCAGGGTGAGCAACTGCAGTGTCTGGTCGCGCCGATGCTGATTCCGAAAACCAGTTTACTGGCCGATGTCAACGACGTATTTAACGGCATTATGGTGCGCGGCAACGCGATTGGTGACGTGGTATTTTACGGCCGCGGCGCCGGTAAATTGCCGACAGCATCGGCGGTCGTCGCGGATGTGATTGATGAAGCCAAGCATTTGGAATCTCGCAAGACGTTGTTTTGGGAATCCGGTTCTCCGGACTATGTGTTGGATGCCGCCACCGACCGTTACGCGTATGTGTTGCGGTTGCAGGCAACGGAGCGACAAGCCCTGCTGAATCGGTTGCAAGAATCGCTGGGTGACGTGACCGTGTTGACGTATGCCGGTGAGCCGGAGGGTGAAACGGCGGTGCGTACGCCGTCGGTCACGGGCGAGCAGTTGCAAGCGGCATTGGCGGCGTTGCCGGATGTCACGGTTGTGAGTTCTCTGCGCATTGCGGCGTTGTAATAGGAGGAGCGATAGTATGTTAATTGTTAAGAAATTCGGCGGGAGTTCGGTGGCCAATGCCGAACGCGTGATGAACGTTGCGCGACTGATTACCGAAACGTACCGCGAGGGGCACGAAGTCGTGGTCGTGGTGTCTGCGCAAGGCGATACCACCGACGACTTGATTGCCAAAGCACAGGAAATCAACCCCCACGCCAACAAACGGGAAATGGATATGTTGTTGGCATCGGGTGAGCAAATTTCCATTGCGTTGTTGGCGATGGCGATTGATGCGTTGGGATGTCCGGCGATTTCGTTGTTGGGTTGGCAGGCAGGGTTCCGAACGGATTCCAAACATTCGATTGCCCGAATCAAGAAAGTGAAAGCCGAGCGTATTCGCGCGGAATTGGATAAGAAAAAAATTGTCATTGTGGCAGGATTCCAAGGCATCAACAAGTACGACGATATCACCACGCTGGGCCGCGGCGGTTCGGATACCAGTGCCGTAGCGATTGCGGCGTCGATGCACGCCGACCTCTGCCAGATTTACACCGACGTCGAGGGTGTCTACACGGCTGACCCGCGCAAAGTTCCCGGCGCGCGGAAGTTAGACGAAATCACCCACGATGAAATGTTGGAACTCGCCACACTGGGTGCGCAGGTGCTCAACAACCGTTCGGTGGAAATGGCAAAGAAATACGGTATTGAACTGGAGGTTCTCTCCAGTATGGTGAAGGCTCCCGGCACCAAAGTTAAGGAGGTAACGAATGTGGAAAAAATGTTAATTACCGGCGTAGCGAAAGATACCCGCATCGCACGCGTGGAAGTCGTAGGTTTGCCGGATTCACCCGGCATTGCGTTTAAGTTGTTCTCGTTGGTGGCGCAAGCGCACATCAATGTAGACATCATCCTGCAATCGGTAGGCCGTGACGGTACCAAGGATATTTCCTTTACCGTACCGGAATCCGATGGTGCACATACCGTAGAAGTGCTGAAAACGTACTGTGACCATCTGGGCGTCAAATCGGTGACGTGCGACACGAACCTCGCGAAAGTGTCGGTGGTGGGCGCCGGTATGGAAACGCACGAAGGCGTTGCCGCGAAGATGTTTGAGGCGTTGTCGGATGCCAACATCAACATCCAGACCATCTCGACCAGCGAAATCAAGATTTCCGTGTTGATTGACCGCAAAGACGCCGACCGTGCTGTTCTCGCGGTGCACGACAAATTCTTTGATTCGGAAGAATAATCGTTCACGGACGACAGCGTATTACCAAGGGGAACCGTGAGGTTCCCCTTTTTCTTTCTCGTCAATCTGTGAGAATCGGGAGGAAACGAAATGGCCATCGGCTTGTATCTGCACATTCCGTTTTGTGTTTCCAAATGCCCCTACTGCGATTTTTATTCCGTTCCCTTCACCGACGACGCGGCAGACGCATACACAGCCGCGTTGTCGTCTGCCATCACGCACGCCGGTGAGCGTCTGCAAACCACGGCAGACACGGTGTACTTCGGCGGCGGCACGCCCTCGTTGTTGGGCGGTGAGCGCCTATCGCGGTTGCTGAACACGGCGCGGCGCGCGTTTTCCGTGCCGGACACCGCCGAAATCACACTGGAAGCCAATCCGGCTGAGCAACTTGACGAGGTGTTTTCCGCCTTTGCCGCCGGCGGCGGCAATCGGGTGTCGCTGGGAATGCAATCCGTAAGCGAGCGCGAACTTGCCTTGTTAGGGCGGCGACACAGTACACGTCACACGGAACTCGCTCTGCGCGCGGCACATGCCGCCGGCATCCGCAACGTGTCGTTGGATGTGATGTTGGGCACACCGGAACAAACCCCCGACGCGGTGCGTGACGCCGTATCCTGTGCGGATAGTTGGGGGGCAACGCACGTGTCAGCCTACTTGCTCAAACTGGAGCCGCACACACCGTTTGGCGCGACGCCCCCACCCCTACCCGACGAGGACACCACCGTGGATTTGTACCACACAGCGGCAGCGGCGTTGGCGCAACACGGCTATCGGCAATACGAAATTTCCAATTTTGCGCGCACCGGCTATGAAAGCCGCCACAATCTCAAATACTGGAACAGCGAACCGTATCTGGGGTTAGGGCCGGCGGCCCACTCGTTTTTGGGCGGTAAACGCTTCGCTTTTTCGCGCTCACTGACCGATTTTCTGCACGGCGTGCCGCCGGTGTTTGACAACGAGAATACCACCATGGCCGACAATTCGCCCGAAGAGTACGCGA
>JAZSOY010000187.1:0-3876 GCA_045537155.1 Acutalibacteraceae bacterium | reverse complement strand
TGTCACTTGGCGGTATACGTTCCGTATGGTGTCGGCGTATACCTGTATATTGTCAAACATATCGGCGCGCTCGAGCGCCCCTTTTTCCTTGGCCTGACGATAATCGTCCTCGGTTAGCAACCGATACAATTCCGTAACGAACGCATCTTTGTCGGCACACAACTTGCCACACGTATCGTTGACAATGGTTGCCAACCCACCGACAGGTGCCGCTACCACCGGTTTTCCCAAAGCCAAAGCCTCAACCGCTGCCAGACCAAACCCTTCCCAACGTGAAGGCATACACATCACCTTAGCGTGACGGAGATAGGCGTAGGGGTTGTCTTGAAATCCAAACAAGCGAACACTGGATTCCAAACCATAATCCCGAACGGTTTGAATCACTTCATTACGCAATTCACCATCACCGATAATGGAAATGGTGACATCAGTCTTTTGCTTTTTCAACGCTTGCAACACTTCTAGTAAAAAGAACACATTCTTTTGCGCTGTCAACCGCCCGACAAACGCAATATCTGTCGCCGCACGGCGTTGTTCCTCCGGTGCCAACTCCACAGCACCCTTTGCGCGAATCTTCGATAAATCTATGGGGTTGCCTACCACGGTGGCTTTTTTGCGAAACGGCTTCCCAAACAAAAACTCATTCATAACCGCATCCGACACCGTTAACATTCTCCGATAGCGGAAACAAGACAGAGCATAAACACACGACTTAATTCCCACTCGTTTTATCCATGGTGGATTGTTATGCAAGTGGTTTATCACGGGAATCGGACCGGCAACCAAAGCACTTATCACACCGGCGGTAAAATCGTGTGCGTGAATGACATCCGGTTGTATCTCCCGAATGGCTGCCCGAATATGTTGAACATCGACTTTTTCCACAGGATAATGTGTAACACCTTGTTGTTCAACGATTTCACGAATGGGCCCGTCCGGAGAAACATAAATCCCCTCGGCTGCATCCTGTGTACTCTTAATGAGTGTAATAGCCACATTCTCGGCTCCGGAATAAGTATCCGTACAAAGGATATGCATTACTTTCAGTCGTTTCACGATACTTTCTCCCCTATCCGAGCGTGATGGTACTGCGCGAATCGATGCCGTAAACGGCGGCAGTCATATTCATAATCGTGTGTACATCAAAGTCTTTGATAACCGTTTGGTTGCGTGCGCCCATTTGTCGACGCTTGTCATCCTTAAACAACTCCGCAATGGCGGAGGCAAACGCCTGTATATCCTCCGGTTCACACAAAAAGCCGCCCGTGGCATCGATTAAATCCACGTTGCCTCGTATTGCACTCACAATGCAGGGCAGACCGGCAGCCATCGCCTCCATTAACGCCACCGAAAGTCCTTCACGAAACGACGGCAACACAAACGCATCTGCACAATGTAACCATTCCGTCACATCGGTACGATACCCCAATAAGTGCAGGTTGACACCTAAAGCAGACGCCAGTTCGGCAAGTTCTTGCTTTCTGTCACCCTCACCGGCAATCACATAGTGCACGGGGGGAATATTGGGTTGAGCCAGCGCACGAATAATCGTTTCGTGGTTCTTGTTTTGGTTCAACTCCCCAACGGATAAAAGCAAAATATCGTTTTTTTGGAGACCTAATTCGGTTCTTTTAGCCTCGCAATCGGTCGGAACAGAGGAAAACTTTGCGGTATCCAGACCGACACCGGGTATGTATACAACTTGTCCGGCACGCATGTGCTTTTGTGCAAACGCATAGTCTTCGCGATTAATGGTAATGAGCACATCGGTCCATCGGGAACACAGTTTTTCAATGGGATAATACAATATCCAATTCGCTTTGGGCGCCCCTTTATAAAAATGAAATCCGTGTGCCGTGTAAATCACCTTCGTCCCTTTTCGTCTGGAGGCAACGGCGGCCACACGGGCGACTACGGAACCAATCGGTGAATGGCAGTGAAGTAAGGCATACGCATGGGTGTTACACAACGTTTTCACTTGTGCCAACGAGTCCAAAATGCCACGGATATTCGTAATCTTTCGCGGAATCGGAACGTGGACTACGGTAACGCCCTTGGCGGTTAATGTGTGTGTCAATTGCTGTATCTTAGCATCCGAAATCGTACTGCCCTCTCGGCAGTTGCAAGCCACGTGTACTTCGTATCCGTTTTCCAGCAGTAACTCAATATTTTGCATATTAAACTGCTCAATCATGGATGCCACCGACGCTAAGATTAAGGCTTTCGGTTTGTTATTCATCATGGTTATGCCTCTGTTTTGATAATACTTTCATATACGCTGACCACTCGGTATTCGCCATGAGCATACTCGCTCATCGACTGCTCATAAACGGAACTGCCAAACACCTTAGACACCAAGCCACCCAGTTTGCCCGGACATCTCATAAGCAGTTTGATAATCCACCCAAACCCCGGAATCAGCACCAGTTTGTGTCCGTTGGCCGCGGCAATGCACCGTACCATCTCACTGGTTTGTGTATATTCGGCATTCTGCGGGAAGAAAACACCCGACTCATCGTTCTCTATCGTCAAACGAACAAACTCACATAAATTGTCAATATACAACATCGAGCGTTGATTCATAAAGCGCGGAAAGAACGGTGTTTTTTGGGCCAGTTTTGCCAGTTTGGGATAATTCCCCTTACTCCCTTTTCCATAAATCATAGGCGGTCTGAGGATAACGACCTTGAACTCCGGCGACGCTAAGGCTTGTATGCCCTGTTCCGCCTGCCACTTGGAGTCACCATAAAAATTTTCCGGATGAGGAACGGTGTCGTGGGTAATCGTCGTTTCGTTACAGCCGGAGTACACAATCATCGAAGACATAAAGATAAACTGGCGAACCCCGTCTTGTTTGGCTTTTTTGGCAACCGCCACGGCTAACTCCGTATTGACTTGATAGTACAGTTGCCGCGTTTGCTCATCCACCTGTCCCACATCGGCATGGGCAATCCCTGCTACGTGAAACACGACATCATAGCCCCGAAAACTCTGTTCCTGCCATTGCTGTCCCATGGTGTCGACGGTATGACAAACATAGGCATCGGTATCCATCACATAGTTTTCAAACGATGTACCGACATAACTGTTCGCACCCGTAATCAAAATTTTCTTCAACGAATTGCTTCATCCCTTTGTTCTGTATTGTGTTCACCCGTTCCGCCTTCTACAACGCCATCCGACCGGAGAACCGCCATAATAGTACCGAAAAAGCACCGACAATCCATCATAAAGCCTTTACCGTGGCCTGCCTTCAACTGTGCAACATACTCGCCGTCCAGTTGCGCTTTGACGGGGATTTCCAACTCATCCCGGCCACTGATTTGTGCCAAACCTGTTAAACCGGGTTTGACATCGTTTGCACCGTATTTATCCCGTTCTTCTACCAAGTCATCTTGATTCCACAGTGCAGGACGCGGCCCAATTATCGACATATGGTTAAACAAAATATTGTACACCTGTGGCAATTCATCCAAACTAAACCGTCGCACCAATTTCCCCACACGCGTTATGTACTGTTCGGGATGTTCCAGCAAGTGTGTCGGTAAATCGGGTGTATTGATTTTCATACTGCGAAATTTGATAAGCCAAAACCGTTTTTTATGTTTGCCAATGCGTTGCTGCTTAAAAAAGATAGGTCCCGGGTCATCTATGTAAATAGCAATACCCAGAACCAAAAATAACGGCAGCAAAACAATAGCCGCCAAAAGCGACAGAATGAAATCAAATACTCGTTTGATAAAATGTTGATACATAGGTCACGCATCCTTTGCAAGTAATGGATGTAAGGTGCATTTATATCCTCGTATTTTGATCCAAAAACGTCCTTTTTTTACAAAAATCCTCAATCATTTATAATTATTTTTATTATAACAT